>DATLJJ010000001.1:0-2573 GCA_035538975.1 Sphingomonas sp.
CGACCGAAGTGACGACGATATGCTCCAGCCCCATCTGCGCGGCCGCGTCGGCGACGTTCTGCGGCTCCATCGGATCGACGGCGCGCGGCATGCCGGTCTTGACATTGCAGAAGGCGCAGGCGCGCGTGCAGGTGTCGCCCAGGATCATCACCGTCGCGTGCTTCTTGGTCCAGCACTCGCCGATGTTCGGACAGGCAGCTTCCTCGCACACCGTGACGAGGTTCTTGGCACGCATCAGCGCGCGCGTTTTGGCGAACCCCTCCGAAGTGGGCGCCTTGACCCGGATCCAGTCGGGCTTGCGGACGCGTTCGGGGCGGGGAAGCGGGGCCATCTCGTTCATGGCAGGCCATCTAGCGAGCCCGGGCGGGCGTTACAACTCGGCCGGATCGCCATAGGGCCGCGTGATCGCCTCGAGCAGGTGGCCGTCTGGATCCTCGAAATAGACGCCGCGCCCGCCGAAGTGGTGATTGATCGTGTGGCGCTGGCTGCGGGCCGGATCGGCCCACCAGTCGATGCCGTTCGCCTGAATGCGCGCGAGCACGGCATCGAACCCGGCCTCGTCGACGAGAAAGGCATAATGCTGCCGTGCGACTTCGCCTTCCTTCTCCATGAAGTCCATCGACACTCCGTTGTCGAGATCGACCACGAGGAAATGCAAGAAAGGCCTTGGCGCCGGGCGGCCCAGCATCTCGGCAAGGAAATTGGCCGATCGCTGCCTGTCGCGGCACCAGACGATGGTGTGGTTGAGCTCGGCGGTCATGCGCGACTCTCCCTTGTGAGCTTGTGAGGCTCGAGCAACATTGCCACCAGGCCCCTCGCGGCGCTACCGGGGCGCGGCAGATGGAGGGACAATGACCGATTTCGCGGACCTGCTCACCGGCTATCACCGCTTCCGTGGCAACGAATATCGGCGTCAGCACGAGCGATGGGAGAGGCTTTCCGAAGGCCAGTCGCCGCGCGTGATGGTGATCGCCTGCTCGGACAGCCGAGTCGATCCGGCGCAGATCTTCGACACCTCTCCCGGCGAGATCTTCGTCGTCCGCAACATCGCCAACCTCGTGCCGCCGTTCGAGCTGGGCGGCGGGCGTCACGGCGTCTCGGCTGCGCTCGAATTCGCAGTGACCCAGCTCGAAGTGCCCGAGATCGTGGTGATGGGCCACGGCATGTGCGGCGGCGTCCATGCCGCGCTCACCCGCAGCTTCCAGGGCAAGGCGCCCGGCGCCGGCGGCTTCATCGCGCACTGGGTCGACATGCTCGACGAAGCGCGCGAGCGGATCGTCGCCGAACACGGCGAAGGACCCGAAGCGGTCCGCGCGCTGGAGCTCGAGACGGTGCGCGTCTCGATCGCCAACCTGCGCACCTTCCCGTGCATCCCCGAACGCGAGGCGGCCGGCAGGCTCAAGATCCACGGCGCCTATTTCGCGATCGCCGAGGGCGTGCTCCACGTGATGGACGAGAGCGGCGCGTTCCGGCCGGCCTGACTTGATCCGATCGGCCCACCCGTCCATCTTGGTGACAGGGGCCAGAAAATGCTTGGATTTTTCGGAAGACACGTCGTCGAGCTCTATCGGCGCGGGCTGAAGCTGTTCGTGCGCGCGCCGTGGATCGTCGCGATCGTGATCGTCCCGGAGTTCCTCCAGCACGTCGCCGAGATCCAGATCGGCTTCTTCGACAGTCGCGCCGCGGCCAGGACGCTCGCCAACGACCCGACGCGCTGGGCTTTCGGCTATGCCAAGCTCGCCGGCCTGCTGATCGCGATGCTGGCGGCAGCGCGCTACTGGGGCGGGCAGACGAGCGGCCGACGCTGGTGGCAACTCGGCGACATCCGCCGGGGCACGCTGGCATTCTCCATGCTGCTGTTTCTTGGCATCTCGGCCGCGGTGGGGCTGCTCGAGCACCGCATCCCCACCCTTCCCTATCAGCTGCTCTACTGGGGAACGAGCATCGCCGTATTGCCGTTCATCCTGTCGATCGTCGGCGCGCTCCTCGGCGATCCTCGGGCACATCCCGTTCGCGAATATTGGCGCAACTGGAGATGGGTGCCGCTGCTGCTCCTGCTGCTCGTCCTCGCCTATCTGCCGGGGATGACCCTCCACTACGGCTTCCACCACTTCGCGTTCGGGCGGCCGCCTGCGTTCGTCTGGGCTCTGATGGTGCTCGACGCGTTCGCAGTGGCGCTGATCGCCACGAACGTCGGAGCGGCGCTCGCACTCGTTGATGAGGCCGACCGGTCGAGGCGGATGCCAGGCTAGGCTAAAGGTCGATCCTGCCCAGCGCCTTGCGCGCCGCGTCGAGCACCGCCGGGTCGAGCTCGGGCGGGTCCATCGGCACCCTCGCCTCCAGCTGATCCGCGATCACCGTCAGCGCTGCGATGCGCCCGGCCTTTTTGTCGTTGCCGTCGATCACGGTCCAGGGCGCAGGGCGGGTATCCGTCTCGCGGAACATGTCGTGCATGGCGTCGAGATACTCCGCCCGCTTCGCCCGATTGCGGTAGTCGTCGAGCCCCGTCTTCCAGCGCTTCCACGGATGCTCGAGCCGGTCCTTGAGCCGCTTGTCCTGCTCCTTCTGCGTCA
>DATLJJ010000002.1:0-2020 GCA_035538975.1 Sphingomonas sp.
ACGAACGCGCCCATAATCCCTCCACCACTGCGCGGCGACTCCGCCGTCGACGGTTCGAGGACACGGGCGCAACTCAGCCATCCGGCGCTGCGCGGGGAATCGGGGATTCACCTGAAAGACTGGGGCACATACCCGAATATCGAGGCAAGGGTCGGCAGCCATCCGCGACGCTTCGCCTGACGTTCGTCAGAAGGACCAGCTCAGTCCCGCGCGCGCCTGGTGGTCCTGGGCGCGATTCGAGAGAGCGCCGCTGTAGCTGATGCCGAACTGCACCGCCTTGCCGATGGAAGTACGCAGCTCCGCCTCGCCGACCAGGCTGTCACGCGCGATCGGCAAGCCCGCTACATTGAACCGGTGCCCGTCGAGGGCTGCCTCGATCAGCGGCAACCGGTCGCCGAAAGCGTGGCGCCATCCGGCCGACGTGCGGAGCGTAACACTCTTGCTTCCCATCTCCAGACCGGTTTCGCCTCGCAGGCCTGCAGTCGCATAGGTCGCATTCATCGAATCCCGTTCCAGCGCCAGCGCGGCGATGTCCCCCACCTCCCGGCCGCGGCCGACATCGAGCCGGACATGGGCGAGATTGGCAAAGGGCTCGAGCGTCCCGGGACCGAACTCCAGGCGATAGGCCGTCTCGGCGAACGCCTGTGCCGTTCTGGCGCGGTAATTCGCCCTCAGGCCATCGGCGAAGTTCGTGAATGCCACGGCGCGCCGGGCAGTCACGTCCTGCCAGCTGAACACGATCCCGCCGCCGAACAGGAGCGCACCCCTCGTCGTGCCTGCATAGGCCCCGACGTGATAGCTATCGATCTCGGCATTGCCCTTGCCGCGCAGCTCGTCGTGATTGTGGCCTGCAACCATGCCGAAGCGGACCCTGCCGTCCGCCATTTCAACGCCGGCGAGCCCGCCGGTCGATGCGGCATCCAGCCGGGCCGCATTGCCGTCGCTCGCGCGGCGGCTCCGCGAATCGAGTGCCTTCCCCCAAGTCGTGATATGGGATGCGTGAGTCACCGGCGTACGCAGTTGCGCCAGGATCGCGTCGCGCGAGAGGCTGCTTGCCTCGACCAGCGCAGTGCGCAGCGAGGCGTGGAACTCGCCCGAAAGGCTGTCGAACGCCTGGCGCGCGCCGGCGGCATCCGCCGTCACCACTGCGTCATAGGCGCCATTGCCCGGCGCCAGCGCTTCGGTCACGCCGGCGGCGGCGCGCTGGTTTGGCGTGGCGGCGACGGCATCGAAGCGTACGTCGTTGCGCTGGAGCATCAGCGTAACCGCATTGGCGGTGTAGCCGAGGCTGGGGTTGAGGAAGGCATAGGTGGAGGTCACCGCATCGAAGCGACCCTGGATCCCACGCTGGGCGGTAAGGATCGTGTAGGTGGCGTTCGGACGATAGGTGCCGTTGGCGCCGATATGCGCGACGGTGCCGCCCAGCGTCGCGGTGCCCAGCACGTCGATACGGTCGCTGGCGGTGCCTGCCGGATCGACTTCGACTTCGTAGCGCGCGCCGGGCGCGATCACGAGGTCGCCCGCGACCGTGAGGGTGCCGATCGACGGACCCGGCGCTATGCGACCGCCCGGATCGATCCGGACCGATCCCAGCGTGCCGCGCCCGGCGAGCGCCGCGTCGGCGGCGACGGTCAGCCGTCCTCCGATCGCGCCGCCGACGGTCAGCGAGCCCGCACGGACCAGCGTGTCCCCGGTGAAGCTGCGCGAGTCCGTGCCCCAGGCAAGGTTCCCTGCCCCCGCCTTGACCAGCCGGCCGTCGCCCGAGAGCGTGCCGAGATAGCGCGTGTCGCTGGCGCTCGCGAACTCGATCGTGCTGCCCAAACGGAGCGTCGCATCGCCGGTGAAGCGCCCGGCGTTGGTCAGCACGCGCCCTTCCTCGATCGTCCAGTCGAGCGAACTCGTCCCGTTCAGCGTCAGGTCGCCGCTGCCGCGCTTCACGACGGTGCCGGCGACGCCGTTCAGCGACGTGATGCCGCTCTTGAACTTGCCGTTCTCGTGCTGGTCGAACACCACGGTTCCG
>DATLJJ010000003.1:0-3416 GCA_035538975.1 Sphingomonas sp.
GCAAGGCGCGCGCGCTCAGGAACCGGGTGAACAACTATACCCAGGTGACGCGCCTCTCGAAGCGGCTGCAGCGGATGGTGGCGCAGACGCGGTCGATGACGATCGTCACCACCAACAACGAGGCCGAGGCGCTGCTGCTCGAGGCGCAGCTCATCAAGCGCTTCCGCCCGCCCTACAACGTGCTGCTGCGCGACGACAAAAGCTTCCCCTTCATCCTGCTCCGGCAGGATCACGAATTCGCGCGCGTCCAGCTCCACCGCGGCGCGCGTCGGTACAAGGGCGATTATTTCGGCCCCTTCGCCGGTGCCGGGCAGGTGCGCCAGACGCTCAACGCGCTGCAGAAGCTCTTCCTGCTCAGGAGCTGCACCGACGGCTTCTTCGCCACGCGCGACCGCCCGTGCCTGCTCTACCAGATCCGCCGCTGCTCGGCCCCCTGCGTCGGCCGCATCGATGCGCCCGCCTATGCCGAGCTGGTCAGCGACGCGCGCGACTTCCTTCAGGGCAAGTCGACCAAGGTGCAGGAGAAGCTGGGCCAGCAGATGCAGGCCGCGGCGGAGAATCTCGACTTCGAGCTGGCGGCGGTCCTGCGCGACCGGCTGAAGGCGCTGACCTTCATCCAGGGCAGCCAGGCGATCAACGCCGAGGGGGTAGGCGACGCCGACATCTTCGCGCTGGCGTGCAAGGGGGGCGTGATCGGGATCGAGGCCTTCTTCATCCGCGGCGGGCAGAATTGGGGCCACCGCAGCTTCTTCCCCGCGCACACGCAGGACGTGCCCGAGGACGAAGTGCTCGGCGCCTTCCTGATGCAATTCTACGAAGAGGTCCCGCCCGCGCGGAACGTGTTCGTCGACCGCGAGCTCGCCGAGGCAGAGCTGCTCGCCGAGGCAATGAGCGAGCGCGCCGGTCACCGCGTCGCGCTGTCGGTGCCGCAGCGCGGGGCGCGGCGGCGGCTGCTCGACCAGGCGAAGCGCAACGCCGGGGAGGCGCTCGACCGGCGCCTCGCCGAGAGCACCACGCAGGCGAAGCTGCTCGCCGAGATCGCCGACATCTTCGAGCTGCCCGAGCCGCCCGACCGGATCGAAGTCTACGACAACAGCCACATCCAGGGCACCAATGCGCTGGGCGCGATGGTCGTCGCGGGGCCCGAGGGCTTTCGCAAGAACCAGTACCGCAAGTTCAACATCAAGCGCGCCGAGACCGTCCCGGGCGATGATTTCGCGATGATGCGCGAAGTCTTCGGCCGCCGCTTCGCGCGCGCGCAGAGCGAGGATCCCGACCGGACGCAGGGCGACTGGCCCGACCTTGTGCTGATCGACGGCGGGCGCGGCCAGCTCAACGCGGCCAGGGGCGTGCTCGAGGATCTGGGGATCGAGGACGTGTGCCTGGTCGGCGTCGCCAAGGGCCCGCACCATGGCCGCGAGGGGCGCGAGGTCTTCCATCTGATGGACGGGCGCGAGCTGATGTTGCCGGTCAATTCGCCGGTGCTCTTCTACCTCCAGCGGCTGCGCGACGAGGTCCACCGCTTCGCGATCGGCGCGCACCGGCAGAAGCGGGCGAAGGCGATCGGCGCGAGCCCGCTCGACGAAGTCCCCGGCATCGGCCCCGCGCGCAAGAAGGCGCTGCTGATGCACTTCGGCACGGCGCGCGCGGTGCGCAGCGCCAGTCTGGAGGATCTGGCGAGGGCGCCCGGCGTGTCGGCGGCGGTCGCGCGGCAGGTCTACGACTATTATCACAGCCGCTGATCGGCATTTCCTCGACGTTTTTGCACGCTCTGCCGCTTGTTTGGCGCCGCCGAACCGCTAGTCTGCCCCCGAACTGGGGGAAATGATGCTTCGAAAGTCGATTGTCGTGATGGCCGCGCTCGCCTCGGGTGCGGGAGTGGCGCATGCGGGGGACAAGCCGCTCTACGTGCCGGTGCCTGCCTGGGTGAAGCCGGCGCCGCCGCTCGACGCCTCGAAGCTCACCGACGCCGATCCGATCATGCTCGTCCTCGACCAGCAGCGCCGGTTCGAGAACGGGCAGGAGTGGGGCTATATAGACATGGCGATGCGGATCGCCTCGCCGCAACTGCTCACCCAGGCCGGAACGGTGCCGCTCCCCTGGGATCCGGCCAAGGGCGATCTCATGATCCATCAGGTCGAGATCATCCGGGGAACCGAGCGGATCGACGCGCTCAAGGGCGGCAAGCAATTCCAGGTGATCCAGCGCGAACGCCAGCTCGAGCGCGCATGGCTCAACGGCCAGCTCACTGCGACCTTGCCCGTCGAGGGGCTGCGCGTCGGCGACGTGCTGCGCGTGGTCTTCTCGATCACGAGCAAGGACCCGGCGCTCCAGGGCCATGTCCAGGCAGCATCGCCGCTGATGGCCGATCCGATGCGCATGCAGTTCGGACGCATCCGCATGCTCTGGCCCAAGGCGATGAAGCTGCGCTGGCTCGCGCACACCAAGGTTCCCGATATTCAGCCGGTGCCGCTTGCGGATGGCTTCCAGGAACTCTCGATCCAGCTGCCCGTGGCCAAGCCCGCCGAGAGCCCCGACGACGCGCCGCTGCGCTTCCGCGCGCTGCCGCTGTTCGAAGCTTCCGATTATGCGGACTGGTCGCAGCTGTCGCGCGAGATGGTCCAGCTCTACGGCACGCAGGGCACGATCGCCGCGGGCGGTCCGATCGCGGCCGAAGTCGCGCGGATCGCGGCCGCCACCAGCGATCCGCGGCAGCGCGCGGCGATGGCGCTCCAGGCCGTGCAGGACAAGGTGCGTTACCTGTTCAAGGGCATGGAAAACGGCAATTATGTGCCCCAGACGCCCGCCGATACCTGGTCGCTGCGCTACGGCGACTGCAAGGCCAAGACGCTGCTGCTGGTGGCGATGCTGCGCGAGCTCGGGATCGAGGCCGAGCCGGTGCTGGTGAACAGCGAGCTGGGCGATCTCACGCCGAAGCGGCTGCCGATGCCCGGAGCCTTCGACCATGTGATCGCACGCGCCGTTATCGGCGGCGAATCGCTTTGGCTCGACGGCACCGGCGGCGGCTCGCGCATCGAGGATCTGGGCGACGTCCCGCCCTTCCGCTGGGCACTGCCGCTGCGTGCGGGCGGCGCAGACCTCATCGAGATGCCGATGCGCGCCAATGCCCGGCCGATGACCGACGCGGAGATCGAGCTCGACGGACGCGCCGGCGTGCTCTTCCCGATGCCCTATACTGCCCGGATCACGCTGCGCGGGGCCGCGGCCGAGATGCTGCGCGTGACCGCCGGCCAATCGGACAAGAAGGAACTCGACAAGCGCATCGACAATATCCTCGAAGGCTTCCTCGACGAGAGCGAGACCGTCGCCCGCAGCTTCAAATATGACGAGGCGACTGCGAGCGCGGTGTTGACCGCCTCGGGCGTGACCTATCCCGATTGGGAAAAGGAGAACGA
>DATLJJ010000004.1:0-1954 GCA_035538975.1 Sphingomonas sp.
GCTGCTCGCGCGCAATCTCGGCATCTACGGCATCGGCGGGCTGATTGCCCCTTTCGTCGGCATCAAGGCGATCGACCTGATCGTCTCCGGCCTCAACCTCGCCTGAGGACAGATTCATGCTCAAGGATTTCACTTCCGCCATCCGCCCGGCAGTCGTGCTGACACTCCTGTTCGCGGCGCTGCTCGGCCTGCTCTATCCGGCGGTGCTGACCGGCATCGGCCAGACGCTGTTCCCGCACCAGGCCAATGGCAGCCTGATCCGCGAAGGCGGCCGGGTGATCGGATCGGAGCTGATCGCGCAGGGCTTTACCAGCGACGGCTATTTCCATCCCCGGCCTTCGGCGGCCGGCGCCGGCTATGAGGCCGACAATAGCTACGGCTCCAATCTCGGCCCCACGAGCCGGGCGCTGATCGACCGCGTCAGGGCGGACGTTGCCGAGCTCCCCAAAGCACCAGGGTTTCCGGTTCCCCCTGACCTGGTGACTACCTCCGCCTCGGGGCTCGACCCCCATATCAGCCCCGAGGCGGCCTTGTTGCAGGTCGATCGGGTGGCGAAGGCGCGAGGCACCGACGTCGATCGGCTGCGCGCATTGGTTGCGCAGCACACCGAACAGCCGCTTCTCGGTTTCCTCGGCGAGCCGCGCGTCAACGTGCTGGCCCTCAACAGGGCTCTCGACCGGATCGCTGCACGAGCGCAGTAAGTAGCGCGTGAGTTCGACCGATCCCGAGTTGCGCCCTTCCCCCGAGGCCCTTCTGCGCGCGGCGGCGCAGGAGGGCCTTGGCCGTCTCAAGGTCTTCCTCGGCGCCGCGCCCGGCGTCGGCAAGACCTATGAGATGCTCAGCGAAGGCACCGCGAGGAAGCGTGCTGGCGTGGACGTCGTCATCGGCATCGTCGAGACGCACGGGCGAGCGGAGACCGAGGCACTGGTGCAGGGCCACGAGATCGTGCCGCGCCACGAAGTCGAATATCAGGGCCGCACTCTTCCCGAGATGGATATCGACGCCATTCTGGCGCGCCGTCCGCAGCTGGTTCTGGTCGACGAACTCGCTCACACCAACGCGCCGGGTAGCCGCCATCCCAAGCGTTACCAGGATGTCGAGGAGCTGATCGCCGCCGGGATAGACGTCTATACGACCGTCAACATCCAGCACCTCGAGAGCCTGAACGACGTCGTCGCCTCCTTCACCAAGGTGCGCGTGCGCGAGACGCTGCCCGACCGCGTGCTCGAGAATGCCGAGATCGAGATCGTCGACATCCCTCCGGACGAGCTCATCGAGCGGCTGAAGGAGGGGAAGGTCTATATCCCCGACGAAGCGACGCGCGCGCTCGGCAGCTTCTTCTCGAAATCCAATCTTTCGGCACTGCGCGAGCTGGCGCTGCGGCGTGCGGCGCAGACGGTCGACGCGCAGATGCTCGACTATGTCCGGGCCCATGCGCTCGCAGGCACCTGGGCAGCGGGCGAACGGATCGTGGTGGCGGTGAGCGAGCTGGCGGGCGCCGACGCGCTGATACGTGCCGCCAAGCGCACCGCGGATGCGGCGCGCGCGCCCTGGACCGCTGTCCATATCGAGACGGCGCGATCGAGCCAGTTCAGCGAGGTCGAGCGCAGCCGGCTGGCCAACAGCCTCCAACTGGCGAGCCAACTCGGGGCACGGGTGGCGACGGTGCCGGCCGAATCGGTCGTGGAGGGACTGAAGCGCTTCACCGCCGAAGCCCGCGCGACGCAGCTGATCGTTGGAAAGTCGGCACGATCCAGGCTGTTCGAGCTGCGGCACGGATCGGTGGTGGACCAGCTCGTACGCGAGACCCCGGGCGTGGCTGTCCATGTTTTGCCGATGGAAGGGCAGCAGCGGGAGCGATCGGACGCGCGCCGCGGAACGCTCGGCGGCGATTGGGGCAAGCCGGAGGGTTATGCGATCTCGCTCCTGCTGGTCGCGACGGTCACCCTGCTCG
>DATLJJ010000005.1:0-8792 GCA_035538975.1 Sphingomonas sp.
AGTATAAAGCCTATATCGGCAAGCTGCTGAGCCTCGCCAACGTCACCGAGCCCGATGCGCGCGCGCAGCGGATCTTCGACCTCGAGAGCAAGATCGCCCGCGCGCACCTCGACATCGTCGCCAGCCAGGACGCCAACAAGGCGAACAATCCCTGGAAGAAGGCCGACTTCGCGAGGAAGGCGCCGGGGATCGACTGGGATGCCTTCTGGAACGCGGCGCAGCTCGGCAACCAGCAGGATTTCATCGTCTGGCAGCCGACCGCCGTCGCGGGCATCGCGCGCCTCGTCGGCAGCGAGCCGCTGCAGGTGTGGCAGGACTGGCTGACCTTCCACCGCATCAACCAGGTCACCGACGTGCTTCCCGTGGCCTTCGACCAGGCGCATTTCGAATTCTACAACCAGACGCTCAACGGCCAGCCCAGGCCGCGCCCGCGCGACAAGCGCGCGATCGCCAGCATCAACGCCTGGCTCGGCGACGCGATGGGCCAGCTCTATGTGAAGGACTTCTTCCCCGCCTCGTCCAAGGCCGACATCCAGGGGATGGTGAAGAACATCCTCGGCGCCTTCGACAAGCGCGTCGCAGCGCTCGACTGGATGGCGGCACCCACCAGGGCGGAGGCGCGCCGCAAGATCGCGACGATGCAGGTCGGCATCGGCTATCCCGAGAGCTGGCGCAGCTACGACGGGCTCGAAGTGAAGGCCGACGATCCGGTGGGCAACCTCCGCCGTGCCCAGCTCGCCGAATATCGTCACCAGCTCGCCAAGATCGGCAAGCCCGTCGATCGCGGCGAATGGTGGATGACGCCGCAGACGGTCAACGCAGTCAACCTGCCGCTCCAGAACGCGCTCAACTTCCCCGCGGCGATCCTGCAGGCGCCCTTCTACGATCCGCGCGCCGACGCGGCGGCCAATTACGGCTCGATCGGCGCGGTGATCGGGCACGAGATCAGCCACGGCTTCGACGACCTCGGCGCCAATTTCGATGCGACCGGGCGGCTGCGCAACTGGTGGACGCCGGCAGACCTCGCCCGCTTCAAGGCGAGCGGTGAGGCGCTGGTGAAGCAGTTCGACGCGTATGAGGTGCTGCCGGGGCTGCACATCAACGGTCGCCAGACGCTGAGCGAGAACATCGCCGACGTGGCGGGTCTCTCCGCCGCCTATGACGCGTACAAGGCCTCGCTCGGCGGCAAGGAAGCGCCCGTGATCGAAGGCCTCACCGGCGACCAGCGCTTCTTCCTCGCCTTCGCCCAGAGCTGGCGCGAGAAGATGCGCGAGCAGCAGCTCCGCGCCCGCGTCGCCACCGACGCGCACGCGCCGGCCCGCTGGCGCGCGCAGACGGTGCGCAACCTCGACGCCTGGTATCCCGCCTTCAAGGTCGAGGCGGGGCAGAAGCTCTATCTGGCGCCCGACAAGCGCGTGAAGGTCTGGTGATCCGATCCTCGGGCGTGCCCCGGGGAGTTTTTGCCTCTTGCGCCGGTTCGCTCAATATGTGGTATCCCGTCTCCCAATGTGAAAACTTGGGGAGATGAGGATGCGCTTGGTTCGGATGCTCGCAATTGCGGCGGGGGCCGTTTCGCTGATCGGTGCGGCTCCCGCGCCGCAAGGTACCTGGACGCGCGCATGGACCGCCAGCATGTGGGAGGCAGCGCCCGTACCCGCGCAGATGGTGAGCGTCGAGAACGCCACGATCCGCTCGGCGGTGCGCGTGGGCGCGAGCGGCGGCAAGATCCGGCTGCGGCTGGTCAACGATTACGGACCCGCGTTGAACGTGGGCGCAGTGACCGCGCGCATCGGCAGCGGGCCGGCGGTACGCGTGACCTTCGACGGGCAGGGCCCGACCACGGTGCCCGAGGGCGCTCCGCTGGTGAGCGATCCGGTGTCGCTGCCGGTCAAGGCGTTCGATATCGTCGAGGTATCGATCTTCTTCCCCGGCAAGGTCGACCTGAGGACCGTCCATGCCGCGAGCGGCGCGCCGACCTACATCTCCGCGGCCGGCGACCATAGCGGCGAGAATTTCACCCCTGTGGCGAAGCACAATTCCCGGCCGCTGCTCGCGGGCATCGACGTGCTGACGACCAGATCGCAACCGATCGTCGTCGCCTATGGCGACTCGATCACCGACAATACCGGCTGCGCCAACGACGCGGTGCCGGTGTGCCGGTGGAGCGATGTGCTCGCGCGGCGGCTCGCGGCCGCGGGCAAGCCGCATGTGGTGGTGACGCAGGCGATCTCGGGCAACCGCATCCTCGCCAACGGCACGGGCCCCAGCGCTCTGGCGCGGCTCGATCGCGACGTGCTCGCGGTGCCGGGCGTGACGACCATCGTGCTGCTGGAGGGGATCAACGACATCGGCGGATCGGGCCGCGTGCGCGACGGCGTCGCCGCGCCGACGATCACCGCCGAGCAGCTGATCCAGGGCTATCGCCAGCTGGTCACCCGCGCGCACGATCGCGGGATCAAGGTGATCGCGATGACCGTGCTGCCCTATCAGGGCGCGGGCTATTACACCGAGGCTGGCGAAGCGATGCGCGTGCGCGTCAACGAATGGATCCGCACCTCGGGTACGTTCGACGGCGTGATCGACATGGAGAAGGTGGTCGCCGATCCCGCCAATCCCAAGCGACTGGCGGCGGACCTCCAGCGCGGCGACAACCTCCACCCCGACGGCCGCGGCGAGACGAAAATGGGCGAGGCGATCGACCTGAAGCTGTTCCGGTAATCCATTCCTCCCCCGGTTCGCCGGGGGAGGAATGGAATTATCCCCCCACCAATTCGCGACCGATCAGCATCCGGCGGATCTCGTTGGTCCCGGCGCCGATGTCGAGCAGCTTGGCGTCGCGGGCGAAGCGCTCGACCGGCCAGTCCTTGGTATAGCCGGCGCCGCCCAGCGCCTGGATCGCCTCGAGGCTGACTTTCACGGCATTCTCGCTGGCGAGCAGGATCGCCCCCGCGGCATCGAAGCGCGTCGTACGGCCCGCGTCGCAGTTCTTCGCCACGGCATAGACGTACGCCCGCGCCGAATTGAGCGCGACATACATGTCCGCCACCTTGGCCTGCATCAGCTGGAAATGGCCGATCGGCGTGCCGAACTGCTTGCGGTCGCGGACATAGGGCAGCACCACGTCGAGGCAGGCCTGCATGATGCCCAGCTGGATGCCGGCGAGCACGGTGCGTTCATAGTCGAGCCCCGACATCAGCACGCCCACGCCGCCGTTGACCGGCCCCATGACGTTCTCGTCAGGCACTTCGCAGTCGTCGAACACCAGCTCGGCGGTGGGCGATCCGCGCATTCCCATCTTGTCGATCTTCTGCCCGATCGAGAAGCCGGGCATGTCCTTCTCGATCAGGAAGGTGGTGATTCCGCGCGATCCCTCGCCGGTCTTGGCATAGACGACGAGCGTGTCGGCATAGGCCGCGTTGGTGATCCAGAATTTGGTGCCGTTGAGCACATAGCCGCGGTCGGTCTTCTCGGCGCGCAGCTTCATGCTCACCACGTCCGATCCCGCCCCCGCCTCGGACATCGCCAGGCTGCCGACGTGCTCGCCCGAGACCAGCTTCGGCAGGTACTTCGCCTTCTGCTCCTCGGTCGCCCAGCGGCGGATCTGGTTGACGCACAGGTTCGAATGCGCGCCATAGCTGAGGCCGATCGATGCCGAGGCGCGGCTGACTTCCTCGCAGGCGATGACGTGCTCGAGATAGCCGAGCCCGAGCCCGCCCCATTGCTCCTCGACGGTGATGCCGTGCAGTCCCAGTTCGCCCATCGCCGGCCAGAGCTCGTCGCGCGGAAACCAGTCCTCGGCGTCGATCCGCGCGGCGAGCGGTTCGATCCGTTCCTTCGCGAAGCGTTGCGTAGTGTCGCGGATCATGTCGGCGGTCTCGCCGAGCCCGAAATCGAGGGTGGGTTCCATCTGGCATTCTCTCCGAATCATCGTTCCGGCCTTGTCGAGGCGCGGTGCATGCTCCTAGGCTTGGAGAAACCGCGCAGCTTCGACAAGCGCGGCGGTTCAGGGGGACGCCAGTGACAAGCCTTTTCAGACGCAAGCTCGTGACCGGCACCGAGGAGCAGCCCGAGGCGCATCGGCTCGCGCGCACGCTCTCGTGGCCGCATCTCGTCGCGCTGGGCGTCGGGGCGATCGTTGGCACCGGCATCCTCACGCTGATCGGAGTCGGCGCCGACCGCGCGGGCCCTGCGGTGCTGCTGAGCTTCGCGGTGGCGGGGCTGGTCTGCGCCGCCGCCGCGCTCTGCTATGCCGAGATGGCGACGATGATCCCCGCCTCGGGCAGCGCCTATACCTACAGCTACGCCACGCTGGGCGAAGTGATCGCATGGGTGGTCGGCTGGTCGCTGATCCTCGAATATTCGCTGGTCGTGGCGACCGTCGCCGTCGGCTGGTCCGGCTATGCCGTGGGTTTCCTGAAAGGGCTGGGCATCTTCCTGCCCGACTGGCTCACGCACGGACCCACCGCGGACGGCGCGATCGGTATCAACCTTCCCGCGATCGTCATCATCGGCGTGGTCGCCGGGCTGCTGATGCTCGGCACCCGCGAGAGCGCGCGGATCAATTCGGCGCTGGTGGTGCTCAAGCTGGTGACGCTCACGCTGTTCGTCGCGGTCGCGCTGCCGCATTTCGACCCCGCCAACCTCCAGCCCTTCGCGCCCTATGGCTTCGCCAGCACCCCCGGAGCGGACGGCGTGAAATATGGCGTGATGGGCGCCGCGGCGATCATCTTCTTCGCATTCTACGGCTTCGACGCGATCTCGACCGCGGCCGAGGAAGCGAAGAACCCCGAGCGCGACCTCGCGATCGGCATCGTCGGATCGATGGTCGCCTGCACGCTCATCTACATGATCGTCGCCGCCGCCGCGGTGGGCGCGCTCAGCTACACGCGCTTCTCCAACAGCCCGGAGCCGCTGGCGCTGATCCTGCGCGAGATCGGGCAGGAGAACATCGCCACGATCGTCGCGGCCTCGGCGGCGATCGCGCTGCCCACGGTTCTGCTCGCCTTCCTGTACGGCCAGAGCCGCATCTTCCTCGTGATGGCGCGCGACGGCTTCCTGCCGACCAGCCTCGCCAAGGTCTCGTCGCGCGGCACGCCGGCGCGGATCACCGCGATCACAGCGGTCCTCGTCGCGGTGCTCGCTGCGCTGACTCCGCTCGACATGATCGCGAGCCTCGCCAATGCCGGGACGCTCTGCGCCTTCATCGCCGTGGCGATCTGCGTGCTCGTCTCGCGCCGCCGCGACCCCGACGCACGACGCCCTTTCCGCACGCCGCTTCCCTGGATCGTCGCGCCGGTGGCGGTGCTCGGCTGCCTCTATCTGTTCGCGAGCCTTCAGGCCGTGACGCAGTGGTCCTTCCTCGCGTGGAACGTCTTCGGGCTCGCCGTCTATCTGCTCTACGCGCGGCGCCGCGCGACCGTCAGCCAGTGACGATCGTGCCGTCGCGGACCGCGACCGGCCAAGGCTGAAGCGCCGCACCCGCGCACGGGCCGCCGACGCATCGGCCGTCCTCGACCCGGAACAGCGCGCCGTGCCACGAGCAGGCGATCAGGCTCGCGTCGCTGGTGAGATAATCGTCGAGCGTCTGCGCGAGCGGCAGCCCCATGTGCGGGCAACGATCGACATAGCCGTGCACGGTGTCGCCCCGGCGCACGACGAAGCCATGAAAGCGCCCCGCGCGCATCTCGAGCACGAAGTTGCGCGCCTTGCCATCCGGGATCAGCGCCAACGGCCCGAGCGCAATCCCGGACGGGGTGGTGGAGAGGCGTTCCATCACAACAATCCTCCCCCGGAAGGGAAGGGGGGACGGCCGAAGGCGGTGGAGGGGTATTCTCCACTTGCGATGTCCCTTGCTCAAACTACCCCTCCGTCGCGCTGCGCGCGCCACCTCCCCCTCCCGGGGAGGATCGAAAAAGGCCAGCCTCACTTCGGCAGCTGTGCTTTCGGGAACCCCGCCCACGCGGCATCATAGTCCGGCTGCGCCCGCTCCAGCGCATAGGTCGTCGGTCGGTAGGGCCAGCAAGTCTCGACCATGAAGGCCATGGTTCCTTCGATCTTGTGCGGCTTCAGTTCGGCCTCGCTCGCGCCCTTCCAGCTCGCAACGTCGGGTCCGTGCCCGGCCATCAGATTGTGGAGCGAGAGCCCGCCGGGCGCGAAGCCCTCGGCCTTGGCGTCATAGGCGCCGGCGATCAGCCCCATCGCCTCGCTCATCACGTTGCGGTGGAACCAGGGCGGGCGGAACGTGCCCTCGGCCACCATCCAGCGCGGCGGGAAGATCACGAAATCGGCATTGGCGCGGCCCGGCACGTTGCTGGGGGAGGTGAGCACGGTGAAGATCGACGGATCGGGATGGTCGAAGCTCACGGTGTTGATCGTATTGAACCGCGCGAGATCGTAGCGCCACGGCGCGAGATTGCCATGCCAGGCGACCACGTCGAGCGGGCTGTGATCGAGCGTCGTCGTCCACAGACTGCCCAGATGCTTCTGCACCACTTCGAAAGGCGCGTCGCGATCCTCGAACCACGCCGCGGGCGTTTTGAAATCGCGCGGATTGGCGAGCCCGTTGGCGCCGATCGGCCCGAGCTCGGGCAGGCGGAAGAGCGCGCCATGGTTCTCGGCGACATAGCCGCGCGCCTCGCCATCAGGCAGCAGCGCGCGGAATTTCACGCCGCGCGGCACCAGCGCGATCTGGCCCGGGGCGATCTCGATCCGCCCCAGTTCGGTGAGCAACGTCAGCCGGCCTGCCTGCGGGATGAACAGCAGCTCGCCGTCCGCGTCGACGAAGATGCGCGCGTCCATGTCGCGGTTGGCGGCATAGATGTGCACTGCCACGCCCTCCAGCTCGGCCGGATCGCGGTTGGCGAGCATGGTGGTCATGCCGTCGATCAGGTCGACAGGCCCGGTCGGGGCGGGCAGGGGATCCCAGCGCAGCCGGTTGGGCGCGAGCGGTTCCCGCACCGTGCCGGGGGCGAACCGCGGCGCGCCTTTGTATCGCGTGTAAGGCGGATGCTCGGCGGTGGGGCGCAGGCGATAGAGCCACGAACGCCGGTTCTCGTGCCGCGGCGCCGTGAAGGCCGTTCCCGAGAGCTGCTCGGCATAAAGACCGAAGGCCGGCTTCTGCGGGCTGTTGCGGCCGACGGGAAGCGCGCCGGGGACCGCCTCGGTCGAGACATGGTTGCCGAAACCGGGGAAGTAGTCGGTCATCCTGCGTCCTAGAATTTTGGCCGGGGTGAAGCAGCGCGAACGCTACTGGCGCCGCTTCCCCCGGCTCTCCTCTCCAACTCTAACTCGGCGTTCGAGGAAGATGAATGCGGTTCAGGCTAAGGCGCAAAGACGCGAAGATGTTCCGCCTGCCGCGCCAGCGGGCCTCAGGCGTCGACCTTGATCACCCCGCGCCGGATCTGGTCCAGCTCGATGCTCTCGAACAAAGCCTGGAAGTTTCCGTTCCCGAAGCCTTCGTTGCCCTTGCGCTGGATGATCTCGAAGAAGATCGGGCCGAACATGTTCTCGGTGAAGATCTGGAGCAGGATGCCCTCTTCGCCCACGTTGCCGTCGATCAGGATGCGGTTCTTCTTCAGCCGCTCCAGGTCCTCGCCGTGGCCGGGCACGCGCTTGTCGACCAGCTCGTAATAGGTCTCGATCGTATCCTGCAGCTTCACGCCGCGGGCGCGCAGCCGCTCGACCGTGTCGTAGATGTCGTCCGTGGTCAGCGCGAGGTGCTGGATGCCTTCGCCGTGATATTCGCGGATGAATTCCTCGATCTGGCTCTTGTCGTCCTGGCTCTCGTTGAGCGGGATGCGGATCGCCTTGTCGGGGGCGATCATCGCCTGGCTGAACAGGCCGGTGGCCTGGCCCTTGATGTCGAAATACTTCTGCTCCTCGAAGCCGAAGAGCGTCTTGTAGAACTCCGACCACACCCGCATCTGGCCGCGGCGGACATTGTGTGTGAGGTGGTCGAGCAGGTCGAGCCCGACATTGTTCTGCGCCTCGGCCTCGCGCCAGCCCGGGAACTCTGCCCAGTCGGCATAGAGGTCGTGGCCGTCCTCGATGAAATAGAGATAGGAGCCGCCGATGCCCTGGATGACGGTGTCGTCCTCGTCGGTGCGCTTGGCGCCGTGAGCGAGTGCCCATTCCATCGCCTTTGCAGGATCGGCCACGCGGAACGCCATCGCGCTGGCCGAGGGACCATGTTCGCCGCGGAAGGCGGCGACGCGCCCGGCCTCGTCGCGATTCAGCATCAGGTTGATGCGGCCCTGCTTGTAGCGCGTGATGTTCTTGGTCGGGTGGCGGTGCGTCGCCACGAAGCCAAGCTGCTCGAACTGCTTGCCCATCGCCTCCGGATCGGGGGAGGTGAATTCGACGAACTCGAAGCCATTGAGGCCAAGCGGATTTGCTGCGTCGGTCATGAGCGCGATTGTACCGCCGGCGGGTGGATAGTGTCAAATGATACTAACCGGAATTGGGCACCGCTAATCTTCATATGGTCTACGCAAGGAACGACGGTGCGAACGAAGAATGGTTCGCGCAGAGGACGCAGAGGGCGTCGCCGCGTAAGCGGCCCAAATCCCGCGAACGGCAATAGGGCCGTCGGTGTGGTGGCGAGTCTGCGCGCCCGACGCACCATCTCTGCGTCCTCTGCGCCTCTGCACGAACCAAAATCACCGCCGCGAGAAAACTAAAGCCCTTCGCCGCCTACCCAATGCGCGTTGGAGAGCCGCCGCGCCACGCTCCACGTCTGCGACCGGATGTCGGGCACTGCGACGATTTCCCAGAAGGCGCCGCGCGTCATCGGT
>DATLJJ010000006.1:0-3623 GCA_035538975.1 Sphingomonas sp.
CGCCGCGGTGAAGATATTCGAGCGTGTCGATTGCCGCCGGATCGACCCAGCCGGTTCCGGTCGGCATGATGATCACGAGCACCGGCTTGTCGAATGCCCCCACCCGCTTGAGCTCTTCGAGCGCCAGCCCGGCGCGCGCGCGCGGCGTCGGCGCCGAATTGAGCCCGGCATAGACCCGGATCGGCTGGCCCGCCGGTGCTCCGGTCACGGCGGCGATGCTTGCGCGCGATGGCCCCGAATCGATGAACTCACGTCCCATCCGGCCGAGATCCTGCCAGTCGACCAGCGAAGCCGCACTGCCGGTGCGCATCGGATCGACGGGCGGGGCGATGTCGGTTTGGATCAGCGCATCCAGCTCGCGGTACGAGCTGTCTGCAATCGATAGCGCCAGGCGGAAGACCAGCCCGTCAAGCACCGAAAGGCACAGCAGCCCGGCGAGCACGACGCCCAGTGTATTGGCGGCGCGCGCGGGCATATGCCGCTTGAGCCACCGCGCGATGATGTGGAAAACCCGTCCGACCAGCCAGGCGATGGCGCGGAGCAGCCAGAAGGTGATCGCCGCGACGATGCCGATGAACAGCGGGCTCGCGCTCGCCACCAGCGGAAGCTGCAGCGCGGTGCGCACCGAGTTCTGCCATCCCGTCGCAAGCCACAGGAAAGTCACCGCGACGGCGAGGCAGAGCAGTCCGCTCACCTGTGTCGCGCGGCGCACGAAGTTCGGCCCCGGGACGGGAAGCTGGACATAGGCCCAGAGCCGCTCGAGCAACACCCCCATCCCGTATCCGAGCGAAAAGGAAAGGCCCGAGAGCGCGCCCTGCAGCACGAAATGGCGCGGCATCATGCTCGGCGTCAGCGATGCGGCGAAGAAGAGAGTCCCCCAGATCAGCCCGGGGAGCGAAATGGGGGCGAAGCGAGCCCTGAGACTCTGCGCGACCAACTCCATGCCCGGGAGCCTCCATAACCCGAATGCGGGCGATGACGTCAGGGACCGTCCCCTGCCTGGCACGGCCAAGCCCTCTTGATGGAGCCTCATGGTGCTTCATGGCCCCGGATGGCACAAGCCGCGGGAAATACCGATATCGGGCTCTTTCGAACGGAGTTTGCCGCGTCGACCAGCGCCCCGCTCACCGAAGATGTGTCACCGAGTACCAGGCAGTCCGTTGGTCTGCCCTCATTCCTCCAGTCTGTCCGCTGGGCAAATCGCCCTATGCATGTTGCTAATCTAGCAATTTGATTGCTAATCCTTCGCAGATAGCGAGGAGGGCCGCGCATGGGGGCGAAGATAGGAGTGCGAAGGCGGGTTCCCGGATTCGCCGCATTGCTTTTGACGGTTTGCGTGCCCGTCTCGGCAAACGAGCTCGAGAGCGGCTTTGCCTCGCCCCCGCGCGAGGCCCGGCCGCTCGGCTGGTGGCACTGGATCAACGGCAATGTGACCATGGACGGGATCGACGCCGACCTCGAGGCCGCCAAGGCTGCCGGCATGGGCGGCCTGCAGATGTTCGACGTGGAGATCTACGCGCCACCGGGACCGATCCGCTACGGATCGGATGCGTGGTTCACCCATGTGCGGCACGCCATTCGCCGGAGCGCGGCGCTCGGCCTCGAATTCCATTTGATGAACACACCGGGCTGGTCGGCGAGCGGAGGCCCCTGGGTCACGCCCGAACGCTCGATGAAGCGGCTGGTCTGGAGCGAGACCAACGTCTCGGGCGGCACCGTCTCGGTCCGGCTTCCGCGGCCGGATCTGACGCCCTCCTATTCCGAGCGCGCCGTCCCGATGCAGCCCTTCTACACCGATGTCGCCGTGGTGGCCGTACCCGTCAGCCCGGTGCGGATCGCGGACATCGACAAGAAGATCGGATGGGGCAACAGGCCGGTCACCCGGGACACTCGCGCCCTCCCCGCCATTCCCGCCGATCGCGTGATCCTGCTTTCGGGCAAGCTCGACGCCGCGGGACAGCTCGAGGCGCGATTGCCGCGCGGCGCATGGACGATCCTGCGCTTCGGCTTCACCACGACCGGCAAGACCAACCACCCCGCGCAGCCCGAAGGTCATGGGCTTGAGATCGACAAGCTCGACGCCGGGGCCGTGGCCTACCAGTTCGAGCATTCGCTCGGCCGCATCATCCGCGAGGCGGGTCCGCTGGCCGGAACGACGCTCAACGGAGTGCTCTTCGACAGCTTCGAGGGCGGGTTCCAGAACTGGACCGCGGCGATGCCTGCGGAATTCACCCGGCTGCGCGGTTATTCGCTCCTCCCCTGGCTGCCGGTGCTCACCGGACGCGTGGTAGGTTCCGCAGAGGCCAGCGAGGCCGTGCTCTGGGACTTCCGCCAGGCGATCGAGGAGATGCTCGCCGAGAACTATTTCGGCACCATGCACCGCCTCGCCGCGCGCCACGGCATGAAGGTCTATTCCGAATCGCAGGGCGGCCCGATCACCCCGATGTCGGCCAACCGCCATGTCGACGTGCCGATGAACGAGTTCTGGATGCCCGACGCCGCGCCGCGCGCCGCCAGCATCCGCATGACCACCTCCGCGGCGACCTTCCTCGGGCGCAACATGGTCGCCGCCGAGGCCTTCACTGCGACCCCCGACAACGGCCGCTTCCAGAACACGCCCGCCAGCCTCAAGCGCGCCGGGGACTCGGCCTTCGCGCTCGGGCTCAACCGGTTCGCCTTCCACAGCTATACGCACCAGCCGGTCACCGAGGCGGCGCCCGGCTTCAGCCTCGGCCGCTACGGCGTGCATTTCGGACGGCTCAATACCTGGTGGCCCTTCGCCGGGGCATGGATCGACTATGTGTCGCGCAGCCAGTTCCTGCTCCAGCAGGGCGTGCGCGTCGCCGATGTCTGCTTCCTCGTCGACGAGGACCTCGGCTACGCGCTTCCCCGCGCGATCATGAGCACGCTGCCGGGCCATGATTTCGAAGTCGCCTATCCGTCGGACGTGCGCGCGATGTCGGTCGACCAAGGCGTGATCCGCCATCCGCAGGGCGCGGCGTTCCGCCTGCTGGTCACTCCGGGCGCGGAGGTCTCCAGGGGCTGGGTCGCCGAGATCGCGACGCTGCAGAAGCTCGCCGCGCTGGTGAAGGCGGGCGCGACGCTGGCCGGCAAGCCGCCGGTCGCGCCGGCGGGGCTCAAGGACGTGGCGCAACGCGCCGCGTTCGATCGCCTCGTCCGGGAGCTATGGGGCGACCTTCCCGCGCGTGGCTTCAAGCCGATGGGCAAGGGCAGGGTCTATGCGGGGCTGAAGCCGCTGGAGATCCTGCGCGCAGAGAAAGTGGCGCCCGATCTTCGCTGGAATGCCCCGATGGAGCAGCTCCGCTTCCTGCATCGCCGCACTGGCGATGCCGACATCTATTTCGTGTTCAACAATTCGGACCGGCCGCAGCGGACGCGGCTCGACTTGCGCAGCGGCGACCGCGTGCCCGAGATCTGGGATGCCGAACGCGGCACACATGGCGCAGCGCCGCTGTTCGAGAGAACCGGGTCGGGCGTCTCGGTGCCTGTCGAGCTCGAGCCCTGGGGATCGACCTTCCTCGTCTTTCGCAACAAGCTGCCCGAGCGCTGGGCAAGCGAAGAGGCGGGCGCCGGCTTCAATCTGCTCGACCGGCCCGGCTCGC
>DATLJJ010000007.1:0-3754 GCA_035538975.1 Sphingomonas sp.
GATCAACACCGCATCGCCGTCGTGCACGACACGGTGAACGATCTGTCCTGCGGCGATCTGCTGCGGAAACGAAGCCGCCATGCCCCGCGCCAGCCGGGCATTGCCTTCCGGCCAGGTCAGCTCGTTCTTCCCGGCCCCCTCCGCTGCCCAGCCCCGGCGGCCCGCGAAATAATGGATTCCTGCCCAGGCCGAGACGTCGCCCGGCTCGGCGCCGTAATCGTCGCGCATCGCATAGCGGACGTGACTCCGCAGCACGCCCGAATCCCATCGCTGCGCGTTGAGCCACTGCGCGAAGCTCTGCCGATCAAGCGCCGTCAGCGCCGGATCGCGCGAGCTATAGGCGATCGGAATCGCGAACGCCGGCTTGCCGTCGCTCCCGACCTGCGCAGAGAAATTGCGCATCCTCGCGTCGAATGCCGCAAGCTGTGCGCGATCGCGCGCGGTGATGCCGGTGCGCGGGATCAGCCCCTCCTGCCAGCGCCCCTGCCACAGCAGCCGCTCCTGGAGATCGGCGCAAAGCTGCTCGGGATCATAGACCGGCACGCCGTCGCGATCGCCGGTGATCATTCCCAGCTGACGCAGCAGATGCCGGAGCGCGCGCGCCTCACGATTGGCGACCGGGAGATAGTGCGCGCCGAGCGGAAAGGCCGTGGCAGCATTGCTGTCCGCGCGGGCATTGCCGCCGACCTGATCCTCCAGCTCGAGCAAACGGAAGTCACGATAGCCGGCATCGACGAGGCGCCACCCGGCCGAAAGCCCCGCGGCGCCACCGCCGGCGATCACCAGCGCGACATCCTCGAAGCGGCTCGGTGCCGGGAAGCCGCCGTCGCGGAGGCGATGGCCGCGTGCGATATCGGCGCCGCTCAATTCGCCTTCGGGCAGGCGCTCGGGCGCGAGCACCGCGGCGACGCCCAGCCCCGTCGCACACACACCGGCCGCACCGATCCCGATCAGCGCGCGACGATCAGCCTTCATAGCGGCCCCAGGCATCGGCGAACTCGCGCACCAGCGCCTGGTTGTCGAGCCGGTTCACCGGCGCGGGGCGACGCGCCATGTCGGGCGGGAAATCGAACAGCGGAGCGTCGCCGGCCGCCGTCAGGAACCGGCCGGCGGGAAGCCGGGCGTCCGCCGAGATCGGTCCGGGCGCGGCGAGAATGAAACCCCACTCGCCGAAGCTAGGGACATAGACATGGTAGCCTCGCGTCTGCATTCCGACCGCTTCGAGCGTGGCAGCGACGGTCCAGAAGGCAGTGGGCGCGATCAGCGGCGACGTGCTCTGGACCACCATCATCCCGTCCGGCGCGAGCAGGCGGCGCACCGACCGGTAGAAGGTATCGGTGTAGAGCTTGCCCAGCGAATAATCGACCGGATCGGGCAGATCGACGATGATCGCGTCGTAGCGGCCCTGTGCCTCGCGCGCCCAGCGAAACCCGTCGGCGTTGATCACCGTGGTGCGCGGATCGGCGAGCGCGCCGTGGTTGAGCGCCGCCAGCATCGCGGTCTGGGTGAAGAGCCGGGTCATCTCCGGATCGAGGTCGACCAGAGTCAGCCGCTCGACACCGGGATGGCGGAGCACTTCGCGCGCGGCGAGCCCATCGCCCCCGCCCAGGATCAGCACGTTGCGCGGGCGCGCGACGCGCCCGAGCGCGGGATGCACCAGCGCCTCGTGATAGCGATACTCGTCCCGCGACGAGAATTGCAGATTGCCGTTGAGGTAAAGCCGCAGATCGTCCCCGTTGCGCGTCAGCACGATCCGCTGGAACGGCGTGCTCACTGCATAGACCACCGGCTCGCCGTAGCTCGCGACCTCGGCCCAGCGCTGGAGCCGATCGGCGCTGGCGAAGCCGACTGCGAGAAGGGCGAGCACCAGCACCGCCACCAGCTTCTCGAGTCCATAGGCAGCGCGCCGCGGCAGCGCGAACAGCAGCGCGAGCGCGACCGCCGCATTGGCGATGCCGAAAGCGAAGCCGGTGCGGATCATGCCGAGATGCGGCATCAGCAAGAGCGGGAAGAGCAGCGAGGCGACCAGCGCGCCGACATAGTCGAAGGTCAGCACGTTCGACACGACCTCGCGGAAATCGAAGCCGCGCAGGATTCGGATGAGCAGCGGGATCTCGAGCCCGACGAGGAACCCGATCGCCAGTACCAGCCCGTAGAGCGCGACGCGGAAATGATCGATCACCGGGAAGAGCATGAACAGCGCCGCCGCCGAGCATCCGCCGAGCAGCGCGATCAGAAGCTCGACGCGGACGAACAGCCGCAGCTCGTCTCGCTTCACATAGCGCGAGCACCAGCTCCCCACGCCCATCGCGAAGAGATAGCTGCCGATCACGGTGGAAAATTGGGTGACGCTGTCACCCAGAAGATAGCTGGCCAGCGTGCTCGCGAGCAGCTCGTAGATCAGCCCGCAGGTGGAAACGACGAAGGCAGAGGCAAGCAGCGCGGCAGTGGGAGCCGACGCGCGTGTTCCTGAAACGGCGGAACCGTCTTCAGCCATGGATCGCAGCGGCGACGATGATCGCGAGCCCGATCGCGATCGCGCCGGCGAAAATGGCCACGGCGACATTCTGCTTCTGCTCGATCTCCTCCCAGAGCTTGCCCGGTGTCAGCAGATCGAGGACGACGAAGCCGACCACGAAGACGATGATGCCGACGACGGCGTAGATGAGCGTGCTGAGCAGCGCCGGAAGCGTAGTGACCATCTTGCGTCTCCCTATTTGTGCGTGGGGCCGTGGAAGCCGCCGCGTTGCGCGGGGCGCGCCGTATCGGCAAAGGGCGAATAGGCATAGATTCCGCTCAGCAGGAAAAGCCCCACCACAGCGAGGCACCAGAGCGAGAAGAGGAAAAGCCGCGTGCTCATCCGCCGAAATCGCTTTCCGCTCGCCGTGCCTGATCGAAATGGATGTGCCGCACCAGCCCGATCACGAGCGGGATCGCGATAAGGATCATGGCGAGCACGAGGTTGGAGCCGTAGAGCGCGCCCTGCCGGATCTCGACGATAACGCGCGGCTCGTTGTACGCCGCCATCCAGCCCTCATCCGCGGCCGGCGTGGTGCTCGTGCTGCTCCAGCGGTTTCCCTTGTACTCCAACACCAGATCATAGGTGCCGGCGGGCACGCTGGCGATCGAGACGCTCGCACGCCGCGACCCCTCGTTCCAATCGCCGTCGCTGTCGCGGCCCGAATAGCGCTCCGCGGCCGCATAGGCCTCATAGGCCTTCTGGGTCGCGCGGTTGACCAGCGCATAATCGAGATCGACCCAGCCGTTGTTGAGCACCGGCACCTCGGCACGGATGTCGATATGCTGATAGCTTCCCGTGAGCTCGACGGGGCCGAGCGTCACGCTGCGCGTCGCGCCATCGCTGGCGATCGGGAAGCTGCCCACCTCGCCCCATCGGCTGTTGCCGAACAGGAACATAAGCAGGATGAGCGCGGCAACGGCGCCGATCGCAACCTTGAGCCCCTGCTTGAGCCAGGCGCTGTGCGGCGATGGCTGGTGCGGCATCGGCGGCCACCAGCTGCCGGAGGGCGAAGCGCCGAACGCACGCTCGACCGCGCGCGGCTCGAGAAGCTCCAGCAGCGTCCAGCTCACTTCGTGCGCGTTCGATTCGCGCGACAGCATCCAGCCCGGGCGCACCCAATCGGCAGCCTTGACCTCTTCGCCGACCCGCACGCGCCAGTAGAACTCGCCGACGACATAATCGACCTGCGCGACGCTGTTGGCGAAGAAGGCATCGTAGAGATCGTCGCCGAGC
>DATLJJ010000008.1:0-2461 GCA_035538975.1 Sphingomonas sp.
GTGAAGACCGCAATGGCGCTGAAGTTCTGAGGCGCACGGCACGTCGTCCTGACGAACGGCAGGATCTCGTGCGGCGAGCGAGCCGCTCCGGCACGAGATCCTGGCTTTCGCCGGGATGATGATTTGCTTTACGGGGGGCGAATGACCGGACTTCTGCCCGAGGGCTTCCATGATCGCCTGCCCCCCGCGGCAGACGCTGCCGCGCGGCTCGAGAAAAGCGTGCTCGGGGTCGCGCGGCTCTATGGCTATGAGCAGGTCGATCCGCCGCTCGCCGAATTCGCCGACGAGCTCGGCGCGCGGCTCAAGGCCGGGGGCTTGCGCGACGCGGTGCGCTTCATCGATCCGGTATCGCAGCGTACACTGGCGATCCGGCCCGATCTGACTGCACAGGTGGGGCGGATCGCCGTCACCCGCATGGGGCACCATCCGCGCCCGGTACGGCTCTCCTATGCGGGTCCCGTGCTCAAGCTCAGCGCCTCCGAGCTCAACCCCCAGCGCGCGATGCGCCAGATCGGCTGCGAGCTGATCGGGCTCGACAGCGTCGGGGCTGCGCGCGAGGTGGTCGGCGTGGCGATCGAGGCGCTGGCCGCGGCCGGCGTGAGCGGCGTCGCGCTCGACTTCACGCTTCCCGACCTCGTCGACACCATTGCGGGCGAGACGCTCGATCCGGCCCGGCTCGCAGTGCTGCGCGAGCGGCTCGATGCCAAGGACGCCGGCGGCGTTGCGGCGATCGACGCGCGCTATCTGCCGCTGATCGAGGCTGCGGGGCCGTTCGACGCGGCGATGGCGCGGCTGCGCGCGATCGATGCGGGCAAGGCGCTCGCGAGCCGGCTCGACGGTGTGGCGGAGATCGCCGCCGGACTGGGCGGACAGGTGGCGCTGACGCTCGACCCGACCGAGCGGCACGGCTTCGAATATCAGAGCTGGCTCGGCTTCTCGATCTTCGCGCAGGGCGTGCGCAGCGAGATCGGCCGCGGCGGCAGCTATACGATCATCCATCCCGATGGCCGCGAGGAGATGGCGGTGGGCTTCTCGCTCTTCGCCGATCCGATCCTCGACGCGGGCCTTGGCAGCGGCGAGCGGCGGCGGCTGTTCCTGCCCTATGGGACGCCGGCCGGGGCGGGAGCGAAGCTGCGCGCGGACGGCTGGGTCACCGTCGCCGCGCTCGAGCCCGGCGACACGCCCGAAGCGCAGCTCTGCAGCCATGTGCTGCAGGACGGCGAACCCCGGGCGCTTGCAAAATAGGATTTCGCCTGCTGCCATCGCGCCGCGGCCCCGTGCCGCCGCTCTTTGACAGGTCGAACTACCCGTTTTTCGTGCCCTCTGTGCGCGAACTTCGTGAAGTTTCGCGAAGTTCTACCGCGCGAGCAGCGCCGCGATGTCGCCCGCGGCGAAAAATTTGTAAGCGTCGCCCACCGCCGACCGGAACCGCGCATCGGCCGCCAGCCGAGCTCCGAACACCGGCTCGATCGCCAGCATCGCGGCAACCGGATCGCCGCCCGTCGCCGCTGCGGCGAGCGTGTCGGCCAGCGGATCGGTGATCTTCTCGCCGCCCTCGGCCTTGCGGCGAATGAAGGCGATCCACGCCGCCACCGGCACCGCCAGCCGCTCGACGCTGCGCCCGGCGTCGAGCGCTGCGCGCGTCGTGTCGAGCAGGCGATAGGGGAGCTTCTGCGAGCCGTCCCACGCGATCTGGCTCAGCAGGTGGCGGATCGCCGGGTTACGGAAGCGATCCAGCACCGCATCGGCATAGGCCGCCTTGTCGAGGCCCTCTACCGGGGCCAGCGACGCCGCGATGTCCTGATGGACGAGGCGCGTGACGAAGCCTTCGAGCGCGCCGTCGGACATCGCCTCGAACACCGTCTCGTGCCCGCGCGCGAGGCCGACATAGGCGAGCGTCGAATGCGCGCCGTTGAGGATGCGCAGCTTGGCCTGCTCATAACCGCGCACGTCGGTGGTGAGCGTGACGCCCGCACCGGCAAGATCGGGCGCATCGGCCATGTCGAAGCGCTGGAGCACCCACTGCGTGAAACTCTCGCGCTGCACCGCCGCTTGATCCTCGACGCCGAGCGCGTCCCGGACCTGCGCGAGGAAGGCGGCGTCGCTCGCGGGAGTGATCGAATCGACCATCGAATCGGGGAAGGCGACTTCGGCCGCGATCCAGTCGGCTAGGCCGGGGTCGAGCTCGCGCGCGAAGGCGGTGCAGGCGGCGCGGAGCTTGGCACCGTTGCCGGTCATGTTGTCGCAGCACAGCATCGCGAAGGGCGCGGTGCCCGCGGCGCGGCGATCGGAGAGACCCGCGACGATCCAGCCGATCACGCTGGCGGGCTCGGCCGGCGCCTTGAGGTCGTGCGCGATGTCGGGGTGGGCGAAGTCGAGGCTCCCGTCGCCGGCGAGGCAATAGCCCTTCTCGGTGACCGTGCTCGTGGCGAGCCGGACCGCGGGATCGGCGAGCAGCTTG
>DATLJJ010000009.1:0-3630 GCA_035538975.1 Sphingomonas sp.
CACCCGCGGCGGCCGCGCCCGCCGCGGTGTAGCAGCGCCAGCTCGTCGGCGGCGTGTGGCTGAGCTGGGCGTTGGCCGCCATCATCAGCGCGGCCTGCTGCGCACCCGGCTCGTCGGCGCTCGAATAGGCGGCCGCGGGCAGCCGATGGAGCGCTCGGATCGCGTTGAGCGACTGGAGCGTGCGCGTCGTCACCTGGCTGGTGAGCTGCCCTGGCTGGCAGGCCGCGATGTCCGGCTGCACTGCGAACATCGCGGCGGCCTGGGCAAAGAAGTTGCCGCTGGTCGGTGTAGGCGTGGGGAAGGGGACCGGGGCGGGCGTCGGCGCGGGTGCCGGGCTCGGGGCGGGTGCACCTGTCGGCGGCGGCGTGACGATCGCGCCTCCTCCGCCGCCTCCACCACTGTCGCACGAAACCAGTGCCAGCAATGGCAGGAGAAGCAGGGAAGCCTTTGCACGCATAACGACACCCTCGACAGTGGGAAGCGGGGAAACGCTTCCCGGGCGGGGCAGTAACGCGTTGGCACGGCTGGGTTTCCCAATCCTCCCCCGGGAGGGGGGAGGCGGATCGCCGAAGGCAGTGGAGGGGCAGTTTCGGCGAGCGATGCCGCAAGTGGAGAATACCCCTCCACCAGTTTCGCTGGTTCCCCTCCCCTCCGGGGGAGGATTGGACAGGCTAGACCTGCAGCCCCACCGCCTGCTGCGCGGCCCTCAGCGTCGGCGCGGCGATCGCATTGGCGCGTTCGGCACCCTTCGCCAGCGCTTCGCCCACGGCGGCACGGTCGTCGAGCAGCTTCACCAGCCGCTCGCGCACCGGGCCGAGCACCGACACCGCAAGATCGGCGAGCGCGGGCTTGAACGCGCCGAATCCCTTGCCCGCGAATTCCTCGACCACCGATTGCGGTGTGCGGTCGGAGAGCGCCGCGAAGATCGTCACGAGGTTCTTCGCCTCGAGCCGCTCGGCAAGCGCGTCGAACGAATCGGGCAGCGGCTCGGGATCGGTCTTCGCCTTGCGCAGCTTCTGGGCAATCGTGTCGTCGTCGTCGATCAGGTTGATCCGGCTCATGTCCGAGGGATCGGACTTGGACATCTTCGCGCTGCCGTCGCGCAAGGACATGATGCGCGGGGCTTCCTTGCTGATCATCGGCTCGGGGAGCGTGAACAGCTCGACTCCGAAGTCGGTGTTGAACTTGATCGCGATGTCGCGCGTGAGCTCGAGATGCTGCTTCTGGTCCTCGCCCACCGGCACGTGCGTGGTCTGGTAGAGCAGGATGTCGGCGGCCTGGAGCACCGGATAGGTGAACAGGCCCACTGCCGCGCCCTCGCGGTTCTTGCCGGCCTTGTCCTTCCACTGGGTCATGCGGTTGAGCCAGCCCATGCGCGCGGTCCCCTGGAGGATCCAGCACAGCTCGGCGTGCGCGGGAACGCGGGCCTGGTTGAACAGCACCGAGCGATCGTCGATCCCGGCGGCCATCAGCGTGGCGGCCATCTCGATCGTCGAATTGGCGAGCTCGGCGGGCGTGATGCTGCTGGTCAGCGCATGGAGGTCGGCGAGGAAGAACAGGCATTCGCCGGGTTGCTGCGTCTCCTGCATCGCCACCCACTGCTTGATCGCGCCGAGATAGTTGCCGAGGTGCAGGTTGCCGGTGGTCTGGATGCCCGAAAGGACACGCATCGTCGTTCACTCCATGCGCCCGGGTTGACCGTTCGGCCTTTGGACGGGCCGCGGGTCCTGGACGGCGGGGGCGCGGCCGCACGGGGATGTCGAGGACGAAGCGCGCCCTAGCGCGCGGCGCGGCGGCGCACCAGCGCCTTGATGTCCGAAAGCACGAAGGCGCGGGTGACGAAGCACGCGGCGCCGTAGATCGCCACGCCGGTGCCGACGAGCACCACCAGCGCCGTATAGCGCTGCCACAGGAATCCGTTGAGCCACGGGTCGAGCAGCCCCTCGAAGGCATAGACGACGGCGCCCATCAGCAGCGCGGCGAGCGCCAGCCGGGGGAGGCGGCGCTTGAGCTGCGCGTCGGCGACGAAATGGCCGCGGCGCACCAGCGTGCGATAGAGCATCCACACATTGACCGTCGACGAGAGCGCCGTCGCGAGCGGCGGGCCGACATGGCCGATGAGCGGGATCAGCGCGAGGTTTGCGGCGATGTTCACCACTACCGAGATGGTCGCGAAGCGCACCGGGGTACGCGTGTCCTGCCGTGCGAAATAGCCGGGGGTGAGCACCTTCACGAGTACATAGGAGGGCAGGCCGATCGAGAAGCCGGCGAGTGCCCAGGCGCTCTTGATCGTGTCGTCGGCCGTGAAGTGGCCGTACTGGAAGAGCCCGCGCACGATCGGCTCGGCGGCGACGATCAGCGCGACCATTGCTGGCAGCGTCAGGAACATCGCCAGCTCCGTGCCGCGGTTCTGCGTCTCCATCGCCTGCACTTCCTCGCCGGCACCGAGCAGCCGCGAAATGGTGGGAAGCAGGATGGTGCCCAGCCCGATGCCGATCATGCCCAGCGGGAGCTGGTTCAGCCGATCGGCATAATAAATGTACGAGATCGAGCCTTCGCCGAGCATATAGCCGGAGAGTGCGGTCGAGATGACGAGGTTGAGCTGCACCGCGCCGGCGCCGAGCGCCGCAGGCAGGATCAGCTTCATCAGCCGCCGCACCTCGGGGTCAAGGCGAGGGCGCCGGGGCCGGAGCGACACGCCCGAGGCGCGGCATGCGATCCACAACCAGGCAAGCTGCGCGAGGCCGCCCACCGGCACGGCGATCGCCTGGACGCGCGCAGTCTCCTCGGGCGTGCCGTTGAACCAGAAGAGCGCGGCGACCATCGCGATGTTGAGCAGAATCGGCGCAGCGGCGTTGACCCAGAATTTGTCGAGCGAGTTGAGGATCCCGCCAAGCAATGAGGCGAGGCAGATTAGCATCAGATAGGGGATGGTGATCCGGCTGAGCTCGACCGCGAAGGCGAATTGCTCGTGCGTGGGCTGCTGCTTGTGGAAGCCGCCCGACAGAATCGCGGTGAGCGGCCAGGCGGCGAGAAGCATCGCCACCGTCATCGCGATCAGGAAGGTGAAGAGCACCGCGAGCGTGCGCTCGGCGAAGTCGAAGGCGGGCCCGCGCTCGCCGCCGCTCTCGGCGAGCTTGCGGTTGAACATCGGGATGAACGCAGATGAGAATGCCCCTTCCGCGAAGAAGGCGCGGAACATGTTGGGCAGGCGGAATGCGACCAAAAACGCGTCCGACGCGAAATTGGCGCCGACGTAGCGCGCCTGGAGCGAGTCGCGCACCAGCGCGAGGATGCGGCTCGCGAGCGTTAGGCCGCCGACCGAACCCAGGCTGCGGACGAGCTTCATCGCGGCGCTAGCGTCTCACAGGATATGTCGCAGGAGAGAGGGGAGCGGTCACCGTTGTGTGCCTGCTCCCCCGCATTTCGTCAGGCGTTGCCGGCCGGCTCGCCCGCCTGGCCGAGCTCGGCCTGGGCGCGCTGCTGCAGGTAGATGCCGCCGAAGTCGATCGGCTCGAGCATCAGCGGCGGGAAGCCGCCGTCGCGGACGGCATCGGCCAGCACGCGGCGCGCGAAGGGGAAGAGAATGCGCGGTGCTTCGCCGAGCAGGAACGCGTCGAGCTGCTCCTT
>DATLJJ010000010.1:0-2928 GCA_035538975.1 Sphingomonas sp.
AGCCCGCCGCCGCCATATTCGCGAGGCCAGGTCGGCACGCCCCAGCCCTTCTCGCCCATCGCGAGGCGCCAGGCGCGCTGCTCGGCATCTTCCTCCGTTGGTCCCTCGACAGCCGACATCGCATTGTCCCTGCCCTTCAGGCCCGGCGGGAAATGCGCTGCCAGCCATTCGCGGGCCTCCGCACGGAACGCGGCCAGCGCGTCTGCGGGCGCATCGACTTCGGGTACGCTGGCCAATCCACCTCTCCTGTGATGCTCAACGGCTATTTCGAAGATGCGGTACGGGCGAGCGGCGGTCAAGCGGCTTGACGAAGCAAGCGCTGTCAGTCGTGCATGACACCTCCGTCGCGCAGCACGGACCAGCATCCTTTCGAAACTTGCGTATGGCGTTTCCCGAAATACCCGCCTAGCCTGCCGGAATGGAGATCGGGGAATGACCGCAGAAGCAATGCTCGCGAGCGACTTCGCGGCCCTATCCGATCTCCTGCGCGCGCACGCGAAGGAGCGGCCGGCCAAGCCTGCGCTGATCTGTGGCGACACGACCCTCGATTATGCGGAACTGAACCGGCGCATCGATCGCATTGCCGCTGCGCTCCAGCGCGACGGCGTGCGCGGCGGAGAGGCAGTGGCGATCCTCGGGGCCAATTCCATCCCGGTTGCGCTGACGTTCCTCGGAGCGCTCCGCGCCGGCTGTATCCCTGCGCCGCTCGCGCCTTCGGCGACTCCCGGGCAGCTCGCCGCGATGGTCGCTGACTGCAGCGCGCCGATCCTCTTCCACGACGCGGCGCATGCCGCGCTTGAGGTGGCCGCGCACAAGATACCACTCGACGCAATCGATGCGTGGATGGCTCCCGAAGGCGCCGAACCCGCGCCGGTCGCCGTCTCGCCCGGTGACCCGTTCAACATCATCTATTCGTCCGGCACCACCGGCGTACCCAAGGGAATCGTCCAGCCGCACGCCATGCGCTGGGCGCATATCGCCCGCGCCTCGGCGGGGTTCGGCGAGGCTGTGACGATGGTCGCCACGCCGCTCTATTCGAATACGACGCTGGTGAGCTTCCTCCCCACGCTGGCTTGGGGCGGCACCGTCGTGCTGATGACCAGGTTCGACGCGGCGGCCTTCCTCCAGCTCTCCGAACGGCACCACGCTACCCACGCGATGCTGGTACCGGTCCAGTACCAGCGGATCATGGCGCATTCCGATTTCGATCGGTTCGACCTGTCGAGCTACCGTCTCAAGACCTCGACCAGCGCCCCCTTCTCCGCCGCGCTCAAGGCCGACATCGTGCGCCGCTGGCCGGGGCTGCTCATCGAATATTACGGCATGACCGAGGGCGGCGGCACGACGCTGCTGGTCTGCAATGCGCACCTCGACAAGCTCCACACCGTCGGTCAGCCGATCGAGGGGCACGACATCAGGCTGATCGACGAGGGCGGACACGAAGTCGCCCCGGGAGAGACCGGCGAGGTTGTGGGCCGCTCGCCCGCGATGATGACAGGCTATCACGGCCGTGCGGAGGCGACCGACGCCGCGACCTGGCACGATGCCGAGGGCAACCGCTTCATCCGCCACGGCGACGTCGGCCGGTTCGACGAGGACGGCTTCCTGATCCTGATGGACCGCAAGAAGGACCTGATCATCTCGGGCGGGTTCAACATCTACCCCTCGGATCTCGAAGCCGTGCTGGCGCGGCACCCCGGAGTGGCGGATTGCGCCGTAGTGGGCGTGCCTTCCGAGCAATGGGGCGAGGCTCCCGTGGGCTTCTACACCGGCAACGCCGATCCCGCGGAAGTGCAGGCGTGGTTCAACGCCAGCGTCGGCAAGACGCAGCGTCTGGCGGCGATTGAGAAGGTCGAGGAACTGCCCCGCAGCACGATCGGAAAGGTGCTCAAGCGCGAGCTGCGCGACGCCTGGCTCGCGCGATGACGCCGATCGCCGACCTGCTCGCCGGCGCCGAACGCACCGGAGCCGGCTTCCGCACGACCCTCCCTTCCGACTGGATGCAAGGCCGCACCGCCTACGGCGGCCTGTCGGCGGCACTCGCGCTCCAGGCGGCGCTGGAACTCGAGCCCGACCTGCCGCCACTCCGCTCGGCGCAGGTGGCGTTCATCGGGCCGCTCTCCGGCGACGTGACCGTCACCGCCACAAGGCTGCGGCGCGGCCGCAACGCCGCCTTCGTCCAGGCCGACGTCGCATCCGACGCAGGGCTCGGGCTTCGTGCGAACTTCGTCTTCATGGCGGAGCTCGCCTCCGCCGTCTCGCTCGACGAAGCACCCAAAGCGTCCGCCTCGCCGCCGCCGGCCGAGGCCGAGCTCTACACCGGGCCCGAAGACTTCTTCACCGGCAATTTCAACTTCTTCGACCCCCAACAACCGCTCGGCGCTGCCGAATGGCTGCGCTGGGCCCGGCTGCGCGAGCGCAAAGGGCTCCATCCGATGGTCGAGCTGATGGCGATCGGCGACGCGCTTCCGCCCGCCGCCTTCAAGCTCATCGCCGAGCGCCGCACGCCGCTCAGCTCGCTCAACTGGCAGATCAACTTTCTCACCGATGCACCCGGGACGCGGGACGGGTGGTGGCTGCTCTCGACGCGCGCGGAGGTCGCGCGGCACGGCTACAGCAGCCAGCGCATGGCCATCTGGAACGCCGCGGGCGAAGCTGTCGCCGAAGCGATGCAGGGGGTCGCGATTTTCGGCTGATCCGCTACAATTTGCGACACTTCGGCCGCCGCATGACAAAGTGCTGCGACAGCCGGGCTCCAAATGAGCCACGACCGCGGGATGGCCGCGGATGTGTATTGGAGTTTCGTGAGCCATGAAGAAGAAGATCGTCGCGGCCCTGCTCGGCGCCAGCCTGCTCGCAGGCGGCGGAGCCTATGCCGCGCAGCAGGCCCGGGACGGCGCCCCGCGCGACCATATGATGCAAGCCGAT
>DATLJJ010000011.1:0-4323 GCA_035538975.1 Sphingomonas sp.
CGATCGCGTCGCGGCGTGCCTCGTCGAGTGCGGCCGCGGGCTTGTCGAGCCCCAGTTCGGGTCCCGCGATGTTGTTCGCGCCTTCGCGCACCAGCGCGTCGAGGATCGCGCCGCTCTGCGCGATGTCGCGGAAGCGTACGCTTAGCTGGTTGGATGCCTGATAGCCGGTGATCACCGGCGGCTGGTTCTGCTCGTAGCGATACTGCGGGCTCAGCGCGACGCTCGCGGTCTGGATGTCGCGCTCGGCGACGCCTGCCTTGCGAAGCGCGGCGAGCACACGCGTCAGCCGCGCCGAATTGTCGCGCATCGCCTCGGCCGCCGTCGCGGCCTGGGTGACCACGCCGGCCTGGATCGTGGCGACGTCGGGGGTGCGCCGGCTCGTGCCTTCGGCAACGACCTCCAGCACGGTGCCGTCGAGCGGCGCGAGAATGGGCCGCACGTCCTGGGCGGACGCGTTGCCGGCGGAGGCGACGAGCGCAAGCGCTGCGCCGGCGAAAAGGGCGGTACGAATCATCCTTGCTCTCCCGAAACAAACGTCCGGCAACCCGTGCACCGGGCGCGACAAACGCTTGCTGAACGCAGCGTATCGCCCGCGTTCAGGTACGCCGCGCGATGATCAGCCGGTACAGCGCCAGAAGCACCACCGCGCCGACGGTCGCCGCGACATAGGCCCGCCACCCGCTGTCGTTCACGTTGATCCCCAGCAGCGGCGCCAGATAATAAGCGAGCAGCGCGCCGGCGATGCCGAGCAGGATGGTGACGATGATTCCGCCGGGATCCTTGCCCGGCATGATGAGCTTGCCCAAGGCGCCGGCGACGAGGCCGATCAGAAGCCATCCAAGGATACCCGTCGGCATAACTCCCTCCTGTATTCGCTATCCGCCTGCCGGAGCCTCCCTCCGCCTTGCAGAGATTGCAACCGTTTCTTGCCACAAACGATCGATCTGCTTGCAGAAACGTGCCAGAAACGGCATTGGACCGGCGGGCGCGAAACCGGCTTGCTGCCGGTGATATATTCAGATAATACAGCTTGACCTTTCACGCAACGGCCGTGCGGCCGGATCGGTGTCATGCATATGAATTACGAGGCAGGGATGTTCGGACGGCAGGAGCGGCTGGAGTTCACCGGTGAGGAGACCCCGCGGCGTCGGCGTCGCTGGCTGTGGATCGGCGCGGCCGCGCTGCTGGTGTTCGCTGCGCTGGGCATCTTCATGATGCGCGGCAGCACGCCCGCGGAGACGCCGAAGGGCGCCGCGGCGAAGGGCGCTCCGGGCGCGACTTCGCAGCTTCCCACCGTCACCGTGGCCGTTCCCGGCCGCCAGACCGTGCAGACGATCGTCACCGGCACCGGCTCGCTCGCCGCGCGCCGCGAGATGCCGGTCGGCGTCGCGGGCGAGGGCGGCATGGTCACGCGCGTGCTCGTCGAGCCGGGCAGCTGGGTCAATCAGGGCGCCGTGCTCGCGGTCGTCGATCGCTCGGTACAGGCGCAGACCGCCGAATCGCTGGCCGCCCAGATCCGCGTCGCGCAGGCCGATGCGCGGCTGGCACAGGCCGACCTCGATCGCGCCCAGCGGCTCGTCGCCAACGGCTTCATTTCCAAGGCCGACATCGATCGCAAGACCGCCACGCGCGACCAGGCCGTGGCGCGCGTTCGGGTCGCTCAGGCGCAGCTCGCCGAGACGCAGGCGCGCAACCGCCGCCTCGACATCCGCGCGCCCGCGGCGGGGCTGGTGCTCACGCGCCAGGTCGAGCCGGGTCAGATCGTCAGCTCGGGTTCGGGCGTGCTCTTCCGCATGGCGATGGGCGGCCAGATGGAGCTGCGCACCCAGCTCGCCGAAACCGACCTCCAACGCGTCAGCGCGGGCGCGCAGGCCCAGGTCACGCCGACCGGCACCAGCCAGACCTTCAAGGGACAGGTGTGGCAGGTCTCGCCGGTGATCGATCCGCAGACGCGCCAGGGCATCGCCCGCGTCGCGCTCAACTATGATCCGGCGCTGCGTCCCGGCGGCTTCGCCACGGCGCGGATCGTCGCCGGCGCGCAGACGGCGGTGACGTTGCCCCAGTCGGCGGTGCAGAGCGATGCCGACGGCAATTACGTCTATACGATCAACAACAAGAACGAAGCGGTGCGCACGCCCGTCACCACGGGCGACGTCACCGAAGCCGGCGTGACCATCACCAGCGGTCTCAACGGCAGCGAACGGGTCGTCCTCACCGCCGGCGCGTTCCTCAATCCCGGGCAGAAGGTCATCCCGAACCTTCAGAAGCTGAAGTAAAGGCAGGGCTGCCATGAGCTTCCGGAACATCTCGGCCTGGGCGATCCGCAACCCGGTCCCGCCCATCGTCCTCTTCCTCTTCCTCACGATCGCCGGATTGGTGAGCTTCGCGAAGATGGACGTGAACAACGATCCGGACATCGACTTCCCGATCGTGTGGATCTCGATCAGCCAGCCCGGCGCCGCGCCGAGCGAGCTCGAGAACCAGATCACGCAGAAGGTCGAATCGGCGGTCCGCAGCCTGCAGGGCATCGACGAGATCACCTCGAACGTGACCGAGGGGCAGAGCACCACGGTCGTACAGCTCGACATCGGCATGCCGATCGACCGCGCGGTCGAGGACGTGCGCAGCGCGATCCAGCAGATCCGCGGCAACTTGCCCGACGGCATCCTCGAGCCGCAGATCGGCCGTGTCGACACCTCGAGCGACAATGAAGTCGCCAGCTTCACCGCGGTCGCCACCGACATGACGGTGGAGCAGCTCAGCTGGTACGTCGACAACACCGTGTCGAAGGAACTGCTCGCGATCTCCGGCATGTCGGCGGTCGAGCGCAACGGCGGCGTCGATCGCGAGATCCGCGTGATCCTCGATCCCGCCCGGCTCCAGTCGTTCGGGCTGACCGCAAGCCAGGTCAACCAGCAGCTGCGCCAGGTGAACCTGAACGCCGCGGGCGGTCGCGCCGAGATTTCGGGCTTCGAGCAGGCGGTGCGCGTGATCGGCAACGCCGAGAGCGCCTATACGCTGGGCCAGACGCAGATCTCGACCGGCGGCGGCCGCACCGTGCGGCTCGCCGACATCGCGACCGTCAAGGACGCCTATGCCGAGCAGCGCAGCCTGGCCAAGTTCAATGGCCACCAGGTCATCTCGTTCGACATCAAGCGCGCGAAGGGCGCCTCGGACCTCGAGGTGTTCCGCGCTGCCGAGAAGCGGCTGAAGGAGCTTGAGGAGCGCAATCCCAAGGTCCGCTTCCAGCTGCTCAACAACAATTCGAAATACGCCGAGCAGCAGTATCACACTGCCATGGAAGCGATGGTCGAGGGCGCAGTCCTCGCCGTCATCGTCGTGTTCCTTTTCCTTCGCGACTGGCGCGCGACGGCGATCTCGGCGCTCGCGATCCCGCTCTCGGCGATCCCCAGCTTCTGGTTCATGGACATGCTGGGCTTCACGCTCAACCAGATGACGCTGCTCGCGCTCAGCCTCGTGGCGGGCGTGCTGGTCGACGACGCGATCGTGGAGATCGAGAACATCGTCCGCCACATGCGCATGGGCAAGTCGGCGTATCAGGCGGCGATCGACGCCGCCGACGAGATCGGCGTCGCGGTGCTCGCCACCACCATGTCGATCGTCGCGGTGTTCCTGCCCGTCGGCCTGATGCCCGGCATCTCGGGCCAGTTCTTCAAGAACTTCGGCCTCACCGTCGTCGCGGCGGTGCTGATGAGCCTCGCGGTCGCCCGCCTGCTCACGCCGATGATCGCGGCCTATTTCCTCAAGGCCAAGGGACATGCCAGCCATGGCGAAGGCTGGATCATGGATCGCTACACCGGGCTGCTGCGCTGGACGCTGCGGCATCGCTGGTCGGCGGTGCTCGGCTTCATGCTGGCGTTCGGCGCGACCATCGCCTGCTTCATGATCCTGCCGATGACCTTCCAGCCCGCGCAGGACCAGGACAGCGTCACCGCCACGATCGAGATGGTGCCCGGCACCCGGCTCGAGGATACCGACCGCGTGGTGCGGCAGGTCGCGGCGATCCTGCGCGAAGAGCCGATCGTCACCGACATCTACGAGCGCAGCTTCGTCGGCAACGGCCGCGTGACTGCCCAGCTCAAGGAAGAGCGCACCGAGAAGAGCACCGAGTTCGAGAAGCGCGTCGCCCCCAGGCTGATCGCCATCCCCGACGCGCGCGTGAACTTCCGTTCGCAGTTCGGCTGGGGCTCGAGCGGGCGTGACCTGACGATCACGCTCGGCGGCGAGGATCCGGTGCTGCTGGCGCAGACCGCCAACACGCTGGTCAAGCAGATGGAGGGCATGAAGGAAGTGGTGGCGCCG
>DATLJJ010000012.1:0-3322 GCA_035538975.1 Sphingomonas sp.
CAGAACAGGTCGGGGGCGACGGCGATGAAGCCCTGCCCGGCGAGCTCGCGGCAGCTCGCCCGCATGTCGTCGTTCACGCCGAACACTTCGTGGAGCACGACGACGGCGGGCGCGCTCTCCAGCGCCGGCCGCTCGACAAAGGCCTGGAACGCCCCGTCCGCGACGGTGATGGTGATGTACTCGCCCATTCGATCCTCCGATGTTGTGCAGGCATTGTCGCGATCGCACCTGGCGGCTCAATTCAGACCAGGGATGGCTGCGACTAGACCTTGGTATGGGCGCGATCGGCGCCCCCTCCCCCTTCGATCACGACCAGCGCGGGACGTCGGCGCGCTGCCAGCCGTTCGTTCGTGCGGCCGTCGCCCGGGCTCAGATCGACGTACAGCCAGGTGCGGCAGTCGAGGCTGAGCCAGGCGACGAGCGAAGTCATGCGACGCTGTCGAGCCAGCCGAGCGCGACGTCGGCGACCTCCTCCCAGCCCGGCTCGGCGATCAGCAGGTGCGAGCGCCCCGCGAAATGATGGAACACCGTCGGCGCGCGCGAGCGGGATTGAAGCCGGAAGGCCGCACGCGCGACGCCGGGCGTGATCAGCCGGTCACGGTCGCTCGCAGTGACCAGCAGCGGCCGGGTGCGCCGTGCGGGTCGCACGCGGCTGCCGGCGCGGAACGCCGCCTGGTGGAAGATCATGCCGGGCGCCGGGATCACCCAATCGGAAAAGACGCGGTCGACCAGATCGGCGGGCGCATCGGTAGCGTAGAGCCGCCCGAAGCGTTCGCGCGTGAAGGCATAGGGCCGCCTCCAGCCGAAGGGGCGAAGCAGGATCGGCGCGATCGCCCGGATCGCCGCCGCGTCGGGCGTCACGCCGGCGATCGGGGCGGGGTTGATCACCACGGCGGCGGCGCCGATGCCGCGGTCGAGCAGGAGCTGGACCAGCAGTCCGCCGAACGAGTGCCCGATCAGCACCGGCGCCTCGGCCAGCCCCTCGATCGCGGCCTGCAGGTGATCGACGATCCGCCCGAGCGTCAGCGCTCCGAACCCGTCGGGCACTTCGCGGTTGACCTCGGCAGCGCGCATCCCCTCGATCAGCGGCCAAGAGGGCGTGTGCACCTCCCGGCCCGCTGCCTCGTACCGGCGCTTGAACGGCTCCCAGCTTTCGGCCGTGACCCAGGCGCCATGGACGAGGACGATCGGTCGCGTCACGCCACGTCGGCGCGCGTGCGCGTGCGGACGAAGCTCGCGATCAGCTCGGCGACGAACGCCGGTGCCTGATGCTGCGGACCATGCCCCATCTGCGGCAGCACCATCAGGTGCAGCGACTTCCACACACGGTTGAGCACGAACCAGTTGGGCGTCGGAAAGACGATCTCATGATCGCCCGCGATCACCAGGATCGGAATGCCGCAGGTGGCGAGGAAATCATTGTAGCCGCCGCGATCGGGGAAGATGTCCGCCTCCTGCCGCTCCCTGAGCAGCGTCAGAAAGGTGTCGGTGGGGATCGCCTCGGAATGATCGGTCGTGCGGCCCGCGATGCGCGCGTGCGACGCCTCGGCAGCGACGCGGCTCGATGCGGAGTCGGGCTCGAAGAACAGCACGGTCTCGTCGTCGAGGTCGTTGACCGGCTTGAGCGCGCGCTCGAAGAAGATTGGCTCCGCCTTGTGCTCGACCGGGCCCGGCGGCGTGGTACCGATCAGGACCAGATGCGTGATCCGCTCGGGCACAGTCGCTGTGACGATCTGCGCGGCGATTCCGCCCAGCGACCAGCCGCCGACCGCGAAGCTGTCGATGCCCAGCGCGTCGGCCAAATCGACGACGTCGCGCGCCATGATCTCGCCCTGATAGCTCGGTTTGCCGGTCGATTGACCCAGCCCTGAATAGTCGAAGGTGATGACGCGGAAGCGCTCGGCAAGCGCGTCGAGAAACGCCGGATCCCAGCTGTCGAGCACGCCGCGGAAACGCAGGCACAGGATCAGCGGCGCGCCCGAGCCGAGCTCGCGATACGCGAGGCTGCGCCCGTTCGTCTCGACGACGCGGGTCCGGACGTTGGATGCGGTCTCGGTGTCGACGGTCAAGCCCATGATGCTGTCCTCCAGTTGCGCCCGCGCCGGCTTCCCCCGGCGGCGCCGGAGGGTGGCCAGGGGGAGCGGGCCGGCTCTTTGGGGACCAAGCCGGCCCGCTCTGCATCGGTGGGGGCACGATCCGATGCTGCACCACCGGGGATGGCAGCGGGGTGCGGCTTCGTTATCGCGGAGAAACCGGCCGCCATTCCATCAGACGAGAGATGGGCGGCACTAAACCTTGGTCTACGTCAGGCGGCGAGCGCGCGATCCAGGCATTCGATGAAGGCCTCGGCCTCGAACGGCTTGCGCAGCAGGCAAGCCGCCCCGCTCGCTCTCGCCTGCGCCAGCAGCGGCGCTTCGGTACGCGCCGTGATCATGATCACCGGCGTCTCCACGACCCGGTTGTCGAGTTCGGCCTTCAGGTCGATGCCGCTCATGCCGGACATCTGGAGATCGGTGACGATGCAGGCGCTTCGCCCGGCCTCGTTCGATGCCAGGAACGCCTCCGCGGACTCGTGTCCGCTGGCGGCATAGCCGGCCGAGCGCACCAGCGACATGATCGCCCGCCGCAGCGAGGCGTCGTCATCGATCACGGAGACCAGCGGAGGGTATTGCTCAACCACGCGAATGCACCATGCGCCTGTCCACGAGGGACCGCGCGCCGGGATGGAAATGCTGGAACAAACCCTGACTCCGATCGCAACTGATCAGGTCGTGAACGTTACTCGCGTTACCAATGTCCCTCAATCGCGGTCATACGTTGGTATAGTCGAACGACCCCTTTTCAGCGCGCGTCGAGCCCCAGCAACTGGGCGGCACGCACCAGATCGGCGGCGCCGACCGCTCCCATCTTTCGGGTGAGGGAGCCGCGGTGCGCCTTCACCGTGACGATGCTGAGGCCGAGCCGGTGGGCGATCTCCTTGTTCATGAGCCCGTCGACGATGCCGGCGAGCACCTCGCGCTCCCGCTGGCTCAGGCTCCCGTATCGCGCGTCGAGTTCGGAGCGGACATGCTGCTGCTCGAGCCGCAGGCGATCGCGTTCCACCGCCGCTGCCACGGCATCGAGCAGGTCCTGGTCGCGAAAGGGCTTGGTGAGAAAATCGATTGCCCCCGCCTTCATCGCCCGGACGGACATCGGGATGTCGGCATATCCCGTCATCATGATCACCGGGTGCGCGATATCCGCCTTCGCAAGGTTCGCCTGCAGCTCCAGCCCGCTCATGTCGGGCAGCCGTACGTCGAGCAGGATGCAGCTCGGCACCGCC
>DATLJJ010000013.1:0-12843 GCA_035538975.1 Sphingomonas sp.
GCAACCGCGAGACATGGACCTCGACCACGTTGGTGCCCGGATCGAAGCGCAGGCCCCAGACCGATTCGAGCAGCTCGGCACGGCTTGCGCAATCGGGCGAGCGGCGCGCGAGGTGATGGAGCAGCGCATATTCGCGCGGCAGCAGCCGCAGCGGCCGGCCCTCGTGCGCGACGCGGCGCTCGACGGGGTCGATGCTGAGACTGCCGAGGCGGATTGGCGCCGGCCGATGCCGCAATCGTGCGGCGATGCGGGCCGCGATCTCGGCAGCACTCGCCGGGAGCGCGACCGCATCGTCGGCGCCGGCATCGAGCGCATGGGTGACGCTTGCGCGCGAGCCCGGAGCGAGCACGAGCAGCAGCGGGCCCAGCCAGCCCTGGCTGCGCACCCCGGTGACGCAGCGCGCGGGATCGCCGGTGCCGACACCGACCACCGCCAGCTGTGCGCCGCTCTGGGCCAGCTGCGCGCGCGGGACGGGCAGGACGGTGAAGCCCCGGGGGCTTGCCGCCTGCCGGAGCCGCGGAATGTGGAGGGCGCATGCGACGATCGCGGTCACGGCGCCGAAGCTAGACCGCGAAAACTCCGATTTGGTTGCGACCCGGTCCGTTATGGAGACGAAAGCCCGGCCTCCCACGCCGCGAGCCGCGCACGGGCATGGCCGGCGACATAGACGCTGGGCGAGGCCGCGGCATGGCGGAGCAGCGGCTGCGCGGCATCGGGCTCGGCTGCGGCGAGCGCATCGAGCGCGGTGGTGCGCATCCGCTCGCACGGGTGGCTGCGCGCGAAGGCAGCGGCAAGGTCACGGCCATTGCCGATGTGCGCAGCGACGGTGAGCAGCGCTTCGGCTGCGGTACAGGTCAGCCCCTCCGCGATGACGCCGCGGCCGATGTCGAAGCGATACTGGTCGAGCCAGGGCTGGGCGGGATCGGCGCCGAGGATGTTGAGTGAGACCGAGAAGGCGTCGGGGGGCAGCTGGACGTGGATGTCGCGGCGCATCCTGTAGAGCATCAGCCGCCCGGGCTCGAGCCGGGCGCGCTCGACGAAGCGCAGCCGCGCGTCCTCGCCCGGCAGCCCCGCCAGCGCACCCGCGTCATATTCGAAATAGTCGCTCCAATAGCCCGGCCCCAGATAACCATAAGTGAGAAAAGGAAAATTATGGTCATGCGGCAGGTCGTAGAAGAAGGCGGCCGCCCCGCTCGCCCGGACCAGCGGGTCGGCACGCGCGGGCCAGAAATTGGCGCGGACGAGGAAGCGTCCGTCGGGCGGGTGCAGCAGGAAGACCTGCGCGCCATAGCCGTTGCCGCCATGCTGCCCCTGGCAGCGTGACTTGAGTTCCTCGATCGCAAGATCGGCGAGGAAGTCGCGGTTGCGGCCCAGCCGCGCGAGCAGCGGGCCAAGCGCGGCGAACGCGTCCTCGTCGCGCACGTCGCAATCGGCGAACGCGAGCGCGTCGAGCAGCTCGCTCAGGCCGATCGGTTCGCCGTGGCCGGGATCGATCAGGCGGGGCAGGGCTCAGCCTCCTGCCGCCGCGCGAGGGCATCGAGCGTGCGGCGCGCCGCGGCCCGCACCTGGGCATGCGGGTCCTGCCCGGCCATTTCCGCGAGCCGCGGCAGCGCCGCCCCTGCATCGAGCATCAGCCATTCGCGCAGTGCTGCCCAGCGGAGCTGGTGCGCGTCATCGCGCGTGGCGGCATCGAAGCAGGGCCCCGCGTCGGTGCGACCCGAGGCACGGAGAAGCGCAAGCAGCATCCCGGCGCGCGAGCTGCGATCGTCCCCGTCGGCGACGCGGGACAGCCGCCCCGTCGCGAGATCGAACTCGCGCAGCAGCGGCGCGGCGCCCGCGCGCACCGTCGCGGTCAGCACCACAACGTCGCTCCGCGCCGCCGCCAGCAGCCGCGCCTCGCTGCGCCCGTCGAGGCGGTGCACCGCGCCTTCGGCAAGCGGCAGCGGCGGCAGCGCGACGCAGCGGTCGTCCCCCTCGGTGCGCCAGCGGCGCCAGTGCGCTCCGCCGCCCCGCAGCACGCGCGTCACCGTGACCCGGCCCGAGAGCGCTATCGTGCGTGGCGCCTGCAGCCGCGCGAGCGCCGCGGCGTGCGCGACGCTCGCGACCAGCGACACCGCAGCGCAATCGTGGAGCACCAGTCCGGTGCGGAGCGCGTCGCGGCGCGAGCGCAACGGCGGCTCGAACAGCGGATCACCGGCGAGCGCGGCGAGCAACGGATCGAGCAGCGCCGTTACCCATTCGTCGTCGGCCAGCACCTGCTCTGCGCGCGCCGTGGCCGGCCCGGCATCATCAAGCGGGCAATCGGCAAAAGCCGTTCGCAGTGCCCGCGCCTCCGGCCCCACCGCCCAGCGCCGCGCCGCGCCACGTCGCGCGAGCGCTCGCGCGATGCGGCGAGCGCTGGGCGCAATGCCTCGGGAAAGCCCGGCATCGCCGCCTCAGATCGGCGCCAGCTCGTAGATCAGCTCGACGATGCCGACGATCATCTCGAACAGTCCGTCGACGCCGCTCGCCTCGATATCGGTAAAGGCGCCGTGGACGGCCACCGGCATGTCGAGTTCGGCGATGTCGCTTGCCGCAATACGCATCATTCCCATGGCTGCTTCCCCCTTCTGCTTCGGAGCAGGCTATCGCGGCGCGACGCGGCGCTCACTTTACATTTCTGTAATCCGGCACGCGCAGGCATTTGCGCCACCGCCCCCGTGGCGCTAGGCCCGCGCCATGACCGAGACGCCCGCCCGTGGCTTCGACCCCCAGCTGCTGTTCACCACGCGCTTCGGCGGCCACGGCGGCCGGCTGGGGATCGTCCACCACGCCCATGGTGACGACTGGGCCGAGCTGGCGCTGCCCTACAAACCCGACATGATCGGCGATCCGGCGTCGGGCGTGCTCGCATCGGGCCCGATCCTGACGCTGATGGACATGGCGACGGCGGTGGGCGTGTGGCTCAAGCTCGGCGCGTTCCGCGCGCATGCGACGCTCGACCTGAGGATCGACTATCTGCGCCCGGCGCGGCCCGGCCAGGCCGTGATCGGGCGGGGCGAATGCTATCGCATCACGCGCTCGATCGCCTTCGTCCGCGGGCAGGCGCACGACGGTGACCCCGCGGATCCGGTCGCCAATGTCGCGGGCACCTTCATGGCGACGGAGGGCTATTGGTGAGCATCCCGCCCTATGCCGAGCTGCTGGGCCTGAGCGTCGAGCCCGGCGAGCCCGCGCCGACGCTGGTGATGCCCTTCGCCGCCGATGTGGTGGGACGTCCGGGCTTCCTCCACGGCGGCGCGATCGGCGGGCTGCTCGAGATGGCGGCGGTGGCTGCGCTCAGACAGGCGCTCGAGGCCGAGGGCGGCGGGCGCGTCAAGCCGATCAACCTGACCGTCGACTATATGCGCGGCGGACGCGACAAGGAGACGCGGGCGCGGGGCACCGTCACCCGGCTGGGCAAGCGCGTCGCCAATGTCGACGCCATCGCCTGGCAGGACGAGCCGGACCGCCCGATCGCGCGGGCGCACCTGAACTATCTGATCGTGCGATAGGGCTGGTCGTCGTTCGCGTGAGGCGGCGATCAACGGCTGTGCGATTCGGGGCGACAGGCGGTGCCGCAGGGCCGGAAGTGGACAAAGCGGACAGTCCAACGCGCGCGTGTGCGCGTGCGCCGATTATATTGAGAATGAGAAAGATCTTTCCCGATTTGGTCCGGGGGAAATCCTGCATTGCAAGGAGATTAAGCGGGTTGCTACCTGAAAGGGCCGGTCGCGTTGGCGTCCGTTCCGCGCCTGCCAACACCTTCCGCCTCATCGGCTCCTCGCTCTCAAGGGTGGGAGATACTCGGCCGCTTTCCCGCCGCCCATGGTCCTTGGCCTGGATAATGGCAGCTAACGCCCCGAGAGCGGTCGTTCCAGACGCGTGAGATGATCTCTGGATGCAGACGCCCCGAGTTGCGACCATCCTGACGATTCTCGCGAAAAGTGCGATGGCCGCCGGGACCGCCGCCATGGTCTATTCTACCTACGCATTCGTGAGTATTCGGCACAGCCCAGCGTGGAACGGCGCATTATTGGTTGAATTTCCATTGTGGCTTTCGACAATGGCCGTGACAACATGGCCCGGGGCTCTGGCATCAGCTGTCGTGGGACAAGCGGCTCTATCCGTCTCAGCCAAGCGCACGTTGATCTTTTTTTCGCTTTTGTCGGGAGTGTGGGTGCGAGTGTGCTTGCGTTCGAGTGGTATATGACGGAGATCGTGCCATCGGTGGATTGGTCGAGCGCCTGGCTTCTACCAATTGCTTCTTCTTGCCTTTCATTAGCCTTCGTCAGCGTGGGCCATCGGTATGTGCGTAAAGCGCCATCGCCGCGCTGAGGACTGCTCTTTGTCGGGCGCGATCAAAAAGCTGGCGGTCCGCTTTCCACCCGATCCCGGACGATCACGCCGCTCCTCCGTCCCCCACCACGTGGCATCTCTCCCTGCGGGCGAATTTCACCCCGAGAACAGCTCTAGCTGTTTGCGCACCAGCAGCCAGCGGCCGAGCTCGACGTGCTGCGTGCGGCCGACGAGGCTGTGGATCAGCACCAGCTCGTGCGCTTCCCAGGCGATCGGCGCGATCGGCTCGAGGAAGACGGGGCCCTGCCGATAGCCGAGCGTGACGTGCGGGTTGAACTCCCAGCTCTCGCGCCGCAGCCCCCAATAGCGGAGCTGGGTGTCGAGTCGGTGCTGGAGCGCCGTGAGCGCCGCGGCGCGCTGGCTGGGGCGCAGCGCGATCGAGCCGGCACCGCCCGAGGCACGATCGAGCGCGATCCCGAATCGGTCGCCGTCGAGCGCGTCGCCGATCGCCAGCATCCGCTGGGCCACGTCGTGTGGCTCGGCGGCATAGTCGTTGGTGATCGCGAGCGTCAGGTGGAGCCAGTCGTTGGACACCGGCGTGCCGCCTTCGGGCAGCAGCCGATCGCGGACCAGCCCGATGCGGCGCGCCTCGGTGAGCGGCGGTCTGATGGCGAAGAAATAGCGGTGGCAGGGGCGCATGAGAGGTACTCCGAATCGAACCAATGTTCGCATTATGTTCCCATCCGGAGCGGGAGTCGAATCCCGTCGCGCGGTTCCGGAGGCGGAACGGATCGGCGCCGGAGTGAGTCTTTCGCGCCACACCACCAGTGCTTGAGCCTGTGGATAACTTTCGGACTCAACATCTGGTCGGGTTCCGGAATGTTCCGCTTTGTTAACCATTTGGCAGCCAAAAACGTTAACCAATGTTCGCTTGACGGCGGAGTCCGCGCGCGCCGATTACCGCGGCTCGACAAGGGGAGCTTACGCGTATGGGAGTGCTGGAGAAGGTAAAGACGGGCGCGCGCCCGGCCGCGAAAGTGGCGCCGGTGCAGCTGCCGCTCGACAGCATCCTGATGCGCGATTGCGTCGAGGCGATGAAGTCGCTGCCCGACAAGTCGATCGACTGCATCTTCGCCGATCCGCCCTACAACCTCCAGCTCGGCGGCGATCTGGCGCGGCCCGACGGCAGCCATGTCGACGCGGTCACGGACGAATGGGACAAGTTCGATTCGTTTGCGGCCTATGATGCCTTCACCAAGGCCTGGCTGGCCGAGGCGCGCCGCATCCTGAAGGACGACGGTACGCTGTGGGTGATCGGCAGCTACCACAATATCTTCCGCGTCGGCACGGCGGTGCAGGACCTGGGCTTCTGGATCCTCAACGACATCGTGTGGCGCAAGGCCAACCCGATGCCCAACTTCAAGGGCACGCGTTTCACCAACGCGCACGAGACTTTGATCTGGGCATCGAAGGGCGAGAAGGCGCGCTACACCTTCAATTATCGCTCGATGAAGACGCTCAACGACGAGCTGCAGATGCGCTCGGACTGGGAATTCCCGATCTGCGGCGGGCCCGAGCGGCTCAAGCGCGACGGCGTGAAGGTCCATCCGACGCAGAAGCCGGAGGCGCTGCTCTACCGGATCCTGCTCGCGTCCACCAAGAAGGGCGACGTGGTGCTCGATCCCTTCTTCGGCACCGGCACCACCGGTGCGGTCGCCAAGCGTCTCGGCCGGCACTGGATCGGCATCGAGCGCGAGGGCAATTACGTCTCCGCGGCCAAGGAGCGGATCGCAGCGGCGCTGCCGCTCGACGAATCGGCGCTGACGACGATGCAGGCGCCCAAGGCCGCGCCGCGCGTCGCCTTCGGCCAGCTGGTCGAGAACGGCTATCTAGCGCCGGGCGCAGTGCTGACCGACAGCAAGCGCCGCTGGCGCGCAGTGGTGGGCGCCGACGGCTCGCTCAAGTGCGACGCAGTTGCCGGCTCGATCCACAAGGTGGGGGCGACGGTGCAGGGAGCGCCGTCGTGCAACGGCTGGACCTTCTGGCATTACGAAGCCGAAGGCGGGCTCAAGCCGATCGACGCTCTGCGGCAGACGTACCTGCTCGCGACGCAGCCGTAATTGTCCGGTGCTCCTGCGAAAGCAGGAGCCCGCGATCGCAGGGCGTGTCGTTGGAGACTTCGGTCTCCTGCTTTCGCGGGAGCCCTGTTAAGGCGACGCCATGATCGATCTTCCCGCTTCCGCCCGGCTCTATCTGCGTCCCGTCCAGTTCGCCGACACGCCGGTGGGGCGCGATGGCGAGGTGGCGCGGCTTGCCGGGGGGCTCGGCTGGTTCGCCGGCTGGGAGCTGATCGCTGTCGAGGGTGGCCGGCGTGTGCTCCAGCAGACGATCCCGGTGGGCGAGCTTCCCGCGGACGAACGGCTCGAAGCGCTGGCGTCGCGGATCACGGCGCCGCGCGCACCGCTGGCGCTCGGCGAGCGCGTGCTGCGGCTCGACCAGCCGCACGTCCTGGGCATCCTCAACGTGACGCCCGACAGCTTCTCCGACGGCGGCCGCCATGCCGGTGACCCCGAAGGCGCGGCAGGCGCGGGGATCGCGATGGCGGCGGCGGGGGCGAGCCTGATCGACGTCGGCGGTGAATCGACGCGGCCGAGCGCCGAGCCCGTGTGGGAAGGCGACGAGATCGCCCGGACCGTGCCCGTGGTCCAACGGCTCGCGCGAGGCGGCACCGCGGTCTCGATCGACACGCGCAAGGCAGCGGTTATGGAGGCGGCGCTCGCGGCGGGCGCGCATCTGGTCAACGACGTGGCGGCGCTTCTCTACGACGATCGCGCGCTCGAAGTGGTGGTGCGCGCGGGCTGCCCGGTGGTGCTGATGCACTCGCCCGATCCGGCGAAGGGAGGGCACGGGGAGGGCCATTATCGCGACGTGCTGCTCGACGTCTACGACTGGCTCGAGCGCCGCATCGACGCGGTGGTCTCCGCGGGCGTCGACAGGGCGAAGATCCTGGTCGATCCGGGGATCGGATTCGGCAAGTCGCTGCAGGACAATCTCGCGTTGCTCAACGGGCTGGCGCTGTTCCACGGGCTCGGCTGCCCGCTGCTGCTCGGGGCGAGCCGCAAGCGGATGATCGGCGCGCTCGCGAGCGAGGCACCCAGCGACGCGCGGCTGGGTGGTTCGATCGCGCTCGCGCTGAGGGGCGCAGAGGCGGGAGCGCAAATCATCCGCGTGCACGATGTTTTCGAGACCGTGCAGGCGCTGCGCGTCTGGCGCGGGATGCGCGACGCGGCGCTGGCGGCCACGCCTCCCATCTTCTAGCCTGACATCGGGCAAAAAGGGGGACGATTTGCCGACGCTGCGCCGCGCCGACCTGCTGCTGGTTCCGATCCTGCTGCTCGCGGCGGCACTGCGCATCGCCACGTGCGACTATTCGCTCTGGTTCGACGAGATCGCTTCGGTCACCTTCGCGCACCAGGCGCCGGGCCGGCTGTGGAGCGGCTGGATGGTGCGCGAGAGCAACCCGCCGCTCTATTACACGATGCTCGGCGGCTGGATCCGGCTGTTCGGTACGAGCGACGTGGCGGTGCGGCTGCTCTCGGTCATAACGGGGCTGACGGGCATTGTCGCGGCCTGGTGGCTGGCGCGGCGGATCGGGGGCGTGCGCGCGGGGCTGTTCGCCGCGGCGCTGCTCGCGGTCTCGGCGGCGCATCTCGACTATTCGCAAGAAGCCCGCGCGACGATGCTGACCCAGACCGCGGCGCTGCTCGGCTGCGTGGCGATGACGGCATACCTCGAGCGCCCGCGCCTCGGGCCGCTGCTCGGCTATGTCGCGGCAGCAACCGTGGCGCTTTATGCGCATACGACGATGGCGCTGTTCGTCGCGCTGGCGAACGTGGCGATGCTCTGGCTGCTCCGCCGCGACCGGCGCGCGCTGGGCGGGTGGCTGGCGGCGAACCTGGCGGTGGCGCTGCTGTGGAGCTGGTGGGCGTGGATCAGTCTCGAGCAGATCCGGGCCGGCGGCGCGGGTTTCGCCTGGATCGACCGGCCGAGCCTGGGCCGGGCGCTGCTGACGACCGGCACAGTATATCTGCCGCTCTATCTGGCGGGTGAAGACCTGTTCGTCGCGCCGTTGCTCGCGCTGGCGTGGATAGGCGGGTTCGCCTGGCTGGGTCTGCGCGATCGGCGGCCGGCGGTGGGGCTGCTCGCCACGCTGGCGGCGGGAGCGCCGCTGCTGCTCTGGCTGGTGAGCCAGTGGGTGCCGATGCTGCTCGAGCGGACGCTGTTCTGGGCGGCGGGGCCGATGATCGTGCTGCTGGCCGTGGCGCTCGCGAGCATTCGGGCGCGGTATATCGGGCCGGGGCTGCTCGCTGCGCTACTCCTGGTGGAGGCGGGAGCGCTGCTCCGCTGGCTGCCTGAGCGTGAATCCGAAGCCTGGCCCCAGGCGCTGGCCGCGGCCGCGCGCATCGATCCGGGCGGCGTGCTGCTGGCCGAGAGCGACGCGATGGGCGTTGCGGCGGAGCGCTATCTGCCGGGCACAGGGCTGCGGCTGGTGATCCTCGACCAGCCCGGCGACGGCTTCGATCGCTGGGCACAGGGGCTGGCGCGCGCGCCGCATGTCGATCGGGCAGGCGCGGAGGCGCTGCTGGCGCGGCGCGGACAGTTGCTCGTCCTCAAGCGGAGCGTGCACGACCCCGCTGTGGCGCTCGATCGCGAGAATGCGGAGCAGGTCTTTCCCGACGCGCGCGACCGGCCGCCCACGCTCGCGCTGTTGCGGCAGGCGCTATAGGCCCAGCTTTCTCGCGACGAGCGGCCGGCTGAGGTCGCGCAGCGCGTCCTTGCCGATCCAGCGGCGCGTGGGCTCGGGTGAGGCGGCGAGGACTTCGGCCATCGCCATCGCCTCCGCATGGAGCCCGCGCCGGTGACCGAGCGCGCGCAGGGCCCAGCTCACGCCCTTCTTGACGAAGTTGCGCGGGTCGCTGGCGCCCAGTTCGACCAAAGGCAGCAGCGCCGCGAGTTCGCGGTCGTCGAGCTTCTTCGCGTGCACCGCGAGACTGGCGAGCAGCACGAAGCCGGCGCGGCGGACGAATTCCTCCTCGCGCTCCGCCCACTCGCAGACCTTGGCGAGCGCGTGCGGGGTCTTGTCGAACAGATGGAAGCAGGCGGTGTCGCAAGTCGCCCAATTGTCGAAGTCCGCCGCCCAGCGGTCCATCAACGCGGGCGTGACCACCTTGGGATCCGCGACGAAGCAGGCGAGCATGCGCGCCTCATAGACGCCGGCGTTCCACAGTGCCTCGGCGAGCGGTTGGTCGCGCCCCATGTGCCTGGCGAGCGCCCGGATGTCGCCGACGCCGGTGCCGAGAACCCGGTCGGCAGTCGCGATGCCATAGCGCGCCATGCCCTCCGCGCCGCCGGGCCGGGCGAGCCGCTCCAGCTCGGCGATCGCCTGGGCGACGCGGTCCATCAGGCCGGCAGCACCGGCACCGCGGACGCGGGATCGAAGGCGCGTTTGTACTCCCAGTCGGTCTTCACCGTGGCGCCGCCCCTGGCGACCGATTCGAGGATCGCCGCCATGATCCGCACGTCCTGCAGTCCTTCCTCGCCGGGGCTCACCAGCGGCGCGCGGCCGCGCACGGCGTCGGCGAACCAGTCCATCTCGCGCGCGAACTGGTCGATGTCGGGAAGCTCGACCGCGCCCTGTTCCGGGTGGTTGAAGATGTCGAGCCGGTTGCCGCCGTAATAGCCGCCCGGATCGCCGCGCAGCCGGCCCTTCTCGCACACCACGTCCCAGCGCATGCCTCCCGAGGCAGCGAAGCTGGTCGAGCCGTTGGACACGGCGCCCGAGGGGAAGCGGAGCTGCCAGGCGATCAGGTCCTCGACTTCGCGGAAGCGCGGATCGCTCCGGTCGGTCTGCGCCCAGCCGCGGACCTCGACCGGCTCCTCGCCGAGCAGGTAGCGCGCGCCGTTGATGCCATAGACACCCATGTCAGCAAGCGCGCCCCCGCCCGACATCTTCCTGTCGAGCCGCCAGATGTCCGAGGGATCGGCGAGATCGGTCTGACGGCTCATGTCGGTGAGCACGAGCCGCGGCTTGCCGTATCTGCCCGACCGGATGCGGCGCATCGCCTCGAGATTGTGGGGCTCGTAGTGGCAGCGATACGCGGTCATCAGCAGGCGCTTCGCGCGCCTGCCCTCGGCGATCATCGCCTCGGCATCGGCGACGGTGGTCGCGAGGGGTTTCTCGCACAGCACATGCTTGCCGGCCTTGAAGGCGCGGATCGTGTACTCGGCGTGCATCGCATTGGGCAGCACGACGTAGACGATATCGACGCGCGGATCGTCCTTCAGCCGGTCGAATCCGCGATAGTCGTAGATGGCATCGGCGGGCAGGCCGTTCTCGGCAGCGATGCGCGCGGCCTTGTCCGGGCTGCCGCTCACCACTGCGGCCAGCCGCGCGCCGCGAGTCTTGCGGAGTCCCGGAATGAGCTGCCCGAGCGAGAGTTTGCCGAGTCCGACGATGGCGTAGCCGAGTTTCTGCTCCTCCGGGATCGGCGGCAGCGCGGGCATTTCGGCGCGGGCGAGCGAAGGCGCGGCGACGGCGCCTGCCAGCCCCATCTCGATCAGATTGCGACGCGAAACCCCGGGCATGGCTCGTCTCCCCAATTATCGGCACTCGCCGTAGCTAGAGCGTATAGCCTCCGTCACTGACCAAGGGCGAACCCGTCGCGAAGGCGCTGTCGTCCGAAAGCAGGAAAGCGATCTGCGCGGCGATCTCTTCGGGCATGGCGCCCGGTCCAGGCTCAGGCCGCGCTCTGGTCGATCCCCAGCTCGCCGAGCTTACGATAAAGCGTCGAGCGGCCGATGCCGAGACGGCGCGCGACTTCGGTCATGCGTCCGCGGTAATGGCCGATCGCGAGGCGGATCACATCGGCCTCGATCTCATCGAGCGCCCGCAAATTTCCGTCGGGGCGGAAGAGCGTGATGCCGGCATGCGCGAAGCCTTGCGGTGCGGGGCCTTCGCCGCCCGTGCGTCCCGAGGCGAGCTGCGCGATCTGCGGGAAGTCGGAGCGGGTGAGCCCGTCACCGTCGCAGAGCACGGCCGCCCGGAACAGCGCGTTCTGGAGCTGGCGGACGTTGCCCGGCCATTCATAGCTGCCGAGCAGCGCGAGCGCGTCGTCGGTGATGCCCAGCTCGCGAAGCCCGGGCTGCTGGGCGATTCGGCCGAGCAGGTGGCGGGCGAGCGCGGGGATGTCGCCGGCGCGTTCGCGAAGCGGCGGGATCGTCACCTGGACGACGTTTAGGCGGTAATAGAGGTCCTCGCGGAAGCGGCCCGCCTCGACTTCGGCGAGCAGCGTTTTGTTGGTCGCGGCGATCACGCGCACGTCGACTTCGCGCACATGCCGCGCGCCGATCGGCTGAATCTCGCCCGACTGAAGCACGCGCAGCAGCTTGACCTGCGCGTCGAGCGGCATCTCGCCGATCTCGTCGAGGAACAGCGTTCCGCCGTCGGCGTCCTGAAAGCGTCCGATCTTGCGTTCGAAGGCGCCGGTGAAGGCCCCCTTCTCATGCCCGAACAGCTCCGATTCGACGAGGTTGGCGGGAATGGCGCCGCAGTTGACGCAAAGCATCGGCTTGCGGCTGCGTGGGCTTGCGGCGTGAATCGCCTCGGCCACCACTTCCTTGCCGACGCCGCTCTCGCCTTCGATCAGCACCGGCACGCGCGCACGGGCCGCCTTGGCGGCGATCGCGAGCGCCGCGCGGAACTGCGGGGCGGAACCCACGATCTCGTCGAAGCCCAGCGGGGCGGAAAGCTTTTCGGTGAGCGGACGCAGCTCGCCCGCGGTCTTGCCGCCGACGGCAGCCTCGAGCGCGGCAGCGAGTCGCTCGGACGCGATCGGCTTCACGAGGAAATCGGTGGCACCCGCACGCATCGCATTGACGGCAGCGGCGACCGAGCCGTTGGCAGTGAGCACCAGGATCGGCAGCTGCGGACGACGCGCGCGCAGCTCGGTGATCAGCGCCGCGGCGTCATTGTCCGTGGAGGGGTGATCGAGGATGATCGCGTCGAGCGCCATCCCGTCGGGCGTGCCGAGCGTGGCGATCGCGGTTTCCGGATCCCCCGCGAAGATCGTCCGCCATCCGCGGCGGGCAGTGATCGCCGCGACGAGCCGGCGCTGTGCCGGTTCGTCGTCGATCAACATCAAGAGGCGCTGGCCGTTGCGCGTCATCCGAACGAATCCCCCGTCCCTTATGTCCCAAATCTGAGCGCTTTTGATAAGGGGTATCAGTAAAGGCCCGCTTAAGCTTGCATAGAGGCGAAGTTGGGACCGCCGGGCTTGAGGGCTGCTGCCGCCGCCGTTAAGGTCCGCCGACGCTGCGTATGAATGGCGTACAGGGGATCAGAAGGCATGGCCGACACCGGCAACACCACTACCGAACTCAACGCGCACCAGGCGACCTACAGCGGCTTCACCAAGATGATGCTGTGGGGCACGGTCGTCGCCTTCCTGCTGGGCGCCTTCGTCGTTT
>DATLJJ010000014.1:0-2271 GCA_035538975.1 Sphingomonas sp.
CCTCGTTCGTCACGCTGATCCTCGCGCCGCTGGTGCCGCTGTGGCAACTCGCCAGCTGGGGAGCGCTCGTCGGCGCGGTGGCATGCGCGGTCGCCTTCCGCCGCCTGTCGAGGCGGCACCGCGACGCCGTCACCGCTTCGCTGCGCGACGTGCGCGATACCGGGCTGGACGGTATCGGGCTCGGACTGGTGTGGTCGATCCTGCCGCTCGCATTCGGGCGGCTGGTCGATCCCGGCGCGGCGCTGGGGCTGTGGATCGTGCTGTCGGTGCTGATGACCGCCTCCGCAGTGGCGATGGCGGCGCTTCCGCTCGCTACCGTTCTGTTCGTGTCGATCCTGGGCGCCGCGATCACCGCGACGCTCGCGCTGGTCGCGACGCCGGTGATGGCGGCGGCGTCCGCGCTGTTCACCCTGCTGCTGGCCATCGCCACTTTCGGCCGTGGCAAGGCGCTGGTGGTGATCCGCGCGAACGAGATCGCCCTCGCCGAGCGCGACGAAACGGTGAGCCTGCTGCTTCGCGAGTTCGAGGATTCGGGCGCCGACTGGTTATGGGAAATCGATGCGCAGCGTCGCGTAGTGCGCGCCAACCCGCGCTTCGCCGTCTCGGTGGGCGCGGACCCCAAGACGATCAACGGCACTGCCTTCCTGCAGATCCTCGCCGGCCCCACCTGGGAATCGGGCAATTTCGCCCCCGCGCTGCGCACGCTGGCCGAGAAGCTCAAGCAGCGCGAGCCGTTCAGGGACCTGCTGCTCCCCGTCTATGTGGGCGGCGAAGAACGCTGGTGGGAGATGTCCGCCTCGCCTCGCTTCGACGAGCGCGGCGCGTTCGTGGGCTTCCGCGGCGTCGGCTCGGACGTCACCGAGCAGCGCAAATCGCAGGACCAGATCAGCAAGATGGCACGGTTCGACACGCTGACCGGCCTGCCCAACCGTCTGCTGATCAACGAAGCCCTGATGCGCGCGATGGCCGATGCCGAGAAGTGGAGCTCGCGCTGCGCCTTCATGATGATCGACCTCGATCGCTTCAAGGCAGTCAACGACACGCTGGGCCACCCGGTGGGAGACCGATTGCTCGGTCGAGTCTCCGAACGGCTCCAGCAGCTGATGACCGACAATGAGATGATCGGCCGGCTGGGCGGCGACGAGTTCGCCGTGGTGGTGCGCGATGCGACCGACACTGCCCGCATCGAGCGCCTCGCCCAGACGATCATCGAGACGCTGTCCCAGCCCTATGAGGTCGATGCGCACACGCTCTATATCGGCGCGTCGGTGGGCGTGGCGATCGGCCCGCGCGACGGCCGTACTGCCGAAATGCTGATCCGCTCGGCAGACCTTGCGCTCTATCGCTCGAAGGATGCCGGCGGCGGCGTGTTCCACGCCTATGAACCGCAGCTCCACATGGCCGCCGAGGAGCGCCGGGTGCTCGAGATCGCGCTGCGCAACGCAGTCGAGAACGGCGAGCTGAACCTCGTTTACCAGCCCGTTGTGGATGCCGGCACGGGAGCGCTCACCGGGTTCGAGGCGCTGCTGCGCTGGACGCATCCGGAGTTCGGCAACGTCTCCCCCGCCAAGTTCGTGCCGCTGGCCGAGGAAGCGCGGCTGATCGCGCCGATCGGCGAATGGGTGCTTCGCACGGCGTGCGACGAGGCTGCACGCTGGGACATGCCAGCGCGCGTTGCCGTCAACGTGAGCCCCGAGCAGCTTCACAACCCATCGTTCGTCAGCGTCGTCGCGCAGGCGCTGGTCCAGTCCGGTCTGCCGCCCGAGCGGCTCGAACTCGAAGTGACCGAAAGCGTGTTCATGCGCGAAGGCACTGCCGCCGTGCAGGTGCTCGAGAAGATCATGGACCTGGGCGTGCGGCTCAGCCTCGACGATTTCGGCACCGGCTATTCGTCGCTCGGCTACCTCGCGCATACGCGCTTCAGCTCGATCAAAATCGACCGCAGCTTCGTCCAGGACGCCTCCAAAGGCACCAAGGAGGCCATCGCCATCATCCGCGCCGTGGTGGCGCTCGCCGACAGCCTGGGCATGGCCACCACCGCCGAAGGGGTGGAGACCGAGGAGGAGCATGTCATGGTCCAGCAGCTCGGCTGCACCAAGGTCCAGGGCTATTATTTCGGCCGACCGCTCCCGGTGGAGGAAGCCCGCGCGCTCACCAACCGCCCCTCGGCCGGCAACATCGCCGCGGCGTGAAGCGAATTCCGCGCGAAGATCGTGATCCGCCGCGCGAGCGCTTGCTTTCCTGCGCGACTGAAAATAGGAGCGTTGTCCG
>DATLJJ010000015.1:0-8306 GCA_035538975.1 Sphingomonas sp.
TTCGGCGCAGGTTTTCAAGAAAATTTGTGCGCCGCAACAAAACCGTCACTTACGTTACGGAAAGCGCCACTTTTATTACCGAAAGCCGCGGCTCAGCGCGTCTTCACATAGGTCCCGGGCGCGTCGCAGAGTGCCTCGAACTTGCCCTCGCCGGGAATGCGCGCGCCCGTGGCAGGAACGCTGGTCGAGTCGAGCGCATCGATCCACCCGATCCAGTCGGGCCACCAGCTCCCCCTGGTTTCGTGTGCACCCGCGAGGAACTCGGAGAGCGTCTCGACCTTCTCCTCGTTGACCCAATATTGGTATTTGCCCGCCGCCGGCGGATTGACCACGCCTGCGATATGGCCCGAGCCCGCCAGCACGAAGCGCAGCGGTCCCTTGAAATGATGGGTGATCTTCCAGACGCTCTGCGCCGGCGCGATATGGTCCTCGCGCCCGGCCTGGACATAGGCCGGCGTCGTGACGCGGCCGAGGTCGATCGGCGTCCCCGCGATCGACAATGCCCCCGCCACCGCCAGCTTGTTGTCGCGGTAGAGGTCGGTCAGGTAGCTCAGGTGCCAGGCGGCCGGCAGGTTGGTGACGTCCGAATTCCAGTGGAGCAGGTCGAACGGCGCATAGTCCTGCCCCATCAGATAGTTGTTCGTGACGTAGTTCCAGATCAGGTCCCGCCCGCGCAGCAGGTTGAAGGTCGCGGCCATGTAGCGCCCGTCGAGGAAACCCTCGGCACCGAGCGACCGGATCAGGGCCAGCTGATCGTCGTCGACGAACATGCTGAGGTCGCCGGCCTCGGTGAAATCCACCTGCGCGGTGAAGAAGGTCGCGCTCTTCACCTTGTCCGCCTGCCCGCGCGCCGCGAGCACCGCCAGCGTCGCCGCGAGCGTGGTCCCCGCTACGCAATAGCCGATCGCATGCACGCTCGGCACGTCGAGCAGCTCGCGCACCGCGTCGATCGCGTCGATCTGCCCGCGCTCGACGTAATCGTCCCACACCACGTCCTTCATCGTCGCGTCGGCTGACTTCCACGAGACGACGAACACCGTCAGCCCCTGCTCGACCGCCCAGCGGACGAAGCTCTTCTCGGGGTTGAGGTCGAGGATGTAGAAGCGGTTGATCCACGGCGGGAAGATGACGAGCGGCGTCGCGTACACCTCCTCGGTCGCCGGCGAATATTGGATCAGCTCGTAGAGCGGCGTGCGCTTGACCACCTTCCCGGGCGTCGTCGCCATGTTGCGCCCGACCTCGAAGGCGTCGGGGTCGGTCTGGGTCATCTGCCCCTTGGCCAGGTCACCCAGCATGTGCTGCAGGCCCTTCAAAAGGCTCTCGCCCTTGGTCTCGACGATCTTCTCGATCACCTGAGGGTTGGTCGCGGGGAAGTTGGTCGGGCTGATCGCGTCGATGAAGCCGCGCGTCGCGAAGCGGATCTGCTCCTTCTGCTTCGGGTCGACGCCTTCGAGCGCGTCGACTCCCTTCAGCAGATGGTCGGCCACCACGAAATAGCTCTGGCGCAGGAAGTCGAAAACCGGCTCCTCGCGCCACTGCGGCGCCTTGAAGCGCCGGTCCCTCGCCTGCTCGGGGGTCTCCTCGAACGGCGCGGCATGCGCGGGGTCGAGGAAGCGCTGCCAGAGCTGGAGCGTGTCGGCCCAGAAGCCGGCGCCGGCGCGCACCGCCGCGGTGGGGTCGAGCATCCCGCCGAAAGGGGCGGCGGCGGGAAGATGCTCCATCAGGTCGAAGCCGTGCTCGAGCATCATCTGCTGCGCCCGGCCCAGCACCCAGGTCCAGTGCTGCAGCTCTTCCAGGCTGGAAAACGGCGTGGTGGTCTCGGCCATTGGTGCCCTCCAAGCCTCGCTTTAGCGTGCCTGGTGCAATGCGTCATTCCCGTCGCTGCACATATCGCGTACAACGCGGGCACGGCACATTCGGGTGCCGCCTTCCCAATCCAAGCGAGAACAGGAATGTCCGAAGAGTTCTACCGCATCAAGCGTCTGCCCCCTTATGTCATCGCCGAAGTGAACGCGATGCGGGCAGCGGCGCGTGCGGCAGGCGAGGACATCATCGATCTCGGCATGGGCAACCCCGATCTGCCGCCGCCGCCGCATGTGATCGAGAAGCTGTGCGAAGTGGCGCAGAAGCCCGACGCGCACGGCTATTCGCAGTCGAAGGGCATCCCCGGCCTGCGCCGCGCCCAGGCGAACTATTACGCCCGCCGCTTCGGCGTCGAGCTCGATCCCGAGTCGGAGGTCGTGGTGACGATGGGCTCCAAGGAAGGCCTCGCCAGCCTCGCCACCGCGATCACCGCGCCGGGCGACGTGGTGCTGGCGCCCAACCCCAGCTACCCGATCCACACCTTCGGCTTCATCATCGCCGGCGCCACCATTCGCGCCGTCCCGACGACGCCCGACGACGCCTATTTCGAGAGCCTCGAGCGCGCGATGAATTTCACCGTGCCGCGTCCGTCGGTGCTGGTGATCAACTATCCGTCGAACCCGACCGCGGAGACGGTGGACCTCGCCTTCTACGAGCGGCTGGTCGCCTGGGCGCGCGAGAACCAGGTGTGGATCATCTCCGACCTCGCCTATTCGGAGCTCTATTTCGACGGCAAGCCGACGCCTTCGATCCTGCAGGTCAAGGGCGCCAAGGACGTCGCGATCGAGTTCACCTCGCTCTCCAAGACCTATTCGATGGCAGGTTGGCGCATCGGCTTCGCGGTCGGCAACAAGCAGCTGATCGCAGCGATGACGCGCGTGAAGTCCTATCTCGATTACGGCGCCTTCACGCCGGTCCAGGCTGCGGCCTGCGCGGCGCTCAACGGCCCGCAGGACATCGTCGAGAAGAACCGCCAGCTCTATCACAAGCGCCGCGACGTGATGGTCGAGAGCTTCGCGCGCGCAGGCTGGGACATCCCGTCCCCGCGCGCCTCGATGTTCGCCTGGGCTCCGCTCCCGCCCGCGCTCGCGCATCTGGGCAGCCTCGAATTCTCCAAGCAGCTCCTCACCCATGCCAAGGTCGCGGTCGCACCGGGCGTCGGCTATGGCGAGAATGGCGAGGGCTTCGTCCGCATCGCGATGGTCGAGAACGAGCAGCGCCTCCGCCAGGCGGCGCGCAACGTGAAGCGCTACCTTCAGTCGATGGGCGTCAACGTCCCCGGCGCCAAGGCGGGATGAAACAAAAAAGGGGCGCCCGTTGCGGGGCGCCCCTCCTGTTTCACGGTTCCGCCGCCGATCAGAAGCGGAAGCCGAAGCCCGCCGCGACCTGGCGCCGCTGCAGGTTGACGCCGGTGTCGTAGAGCTCGCCGAAATCGGCGTAGGCGCCTTCGAGGCTGACATAGGTGTTCTTCGTGAGCGCGAACTCGACGCCGAGCCCGCCCTGGACGCCGCCCAGGCTGTCCGAATCTGAAGCGCCGCCGCTGCTCGCCTCGAGCGTGATGCTGGCATAGCCGAGCTTGCCGTAGAGCGCCGCCTTGGGCCCGACGGCCACGCCGACGCGGCCGCCCACGCTCAGATTGCCCTTCTCGCCGATGCAATCGGTGCCGTCGCAGAATTCGACGCTCGAGAACTCGTAATTGGCATAGGCGCCCAGCGTCACCTTCGAGCTCACCGCCACGTCATAGCCGATCTCGCCCCCGTAGGAGACCGCGCTGCCGATCTTGTAGATGTCGTCGTCGCCGTCGCTCGTCACGGTCGGCGTCTCGTAGCCGAGGCGCAGCTCGACGCGCGCACCCGCGAACGGGTTCTCGGGCGCTTCGTCCTGCGCTGCAGCGACGCCGGGCAGGCACGAAAAGGCCGCCGCAGCGACCAGAAGCTTCTTCATCTAATTACCCCCGTTATTGGCCGAATGGCCTAAGAACCGGCCGCAAGTCATTGATTGCAGCCGGGCCGCGGGCGATAGTGAGCGCCAGGACTCGCGTCTACGAAAATCTTCGCGTCATCGCTCGATTACGAGTCGAACGCGGAATCATTGCCTGCCGCAGCCGCTTGCGGCACTGGCGCCGCATGAATCGTCCCGGCTTCCGCTTCTCCACGCGCTTCCGCGTCCGCTATTCCGAGATCGACGGGCAGAAGATCGTCTTCAACTCGCGCTATCTCGAATATGCCGATGTCGCGATGAGCGAGTTCTGGCGCTGGGCGGACCTCGCGGACATCGGGCCCGACTGGCAGGACGCCGAGTTCAACTATGTCCGCGCCACGCTCGAATACAAACAGCCCTTCCGGCTCGACGACATGGTCGAGGCCTTCGTTCGCATCGAACGGATCGGCACTTCGAGCATGACCCACCGGATCGAGCTCTGCCACGCAGAGACGGGGGCGCTGCACGCCGAAGTCGAGCTGGTCAGCGTCCATGTCGACCTTGAGACGCGCCGCTCGAAGCCGATCCCGGACAGCGTCCGCGCGCGGCTGGCAGCGTTGGGCGTCTAAAGGCGCATCCCGAGCCAGATCACTGCTTCGGTCGAGCCTGCGACAGCGGAACCGATCCAACGCGACGCCCACCCGCGCGCATCGGGCAACAAGGCATCGTGATGATTCTGCTCATCGGCGAGTATGGCGGACACCGCGGCGAACCCCACCGGATCGCTTTCTCGAAGTAGCAGGCGATATTGGTCGAGATGCCGCAGAACGGTCCGCTCAACTGCGACCGTAGTCGCGGCGATGGCTTTGCGGCCGAGCAATCCCGTGACAAATCCCAAACACCAGCCGCCGAGCCCGCATAGCCGATAGCTGGTGCAGCGCGGTCGGTTGCGACGCGCGAGCTCCGCCGCGAAAATCGCGCGATGGCTCCGCTCATGCTCGGCAAATTCGGCGAGGAGTGGCAGAAGATCCGGCACAGTCAGCCGCGCCGACACCATCTGACCGCGATAGATTTGTACGGCGCCATGCTCACCGGCATGCGCGACCTTCATAATACGGTCGCCGATGGGCCAGGGTCGGCTGCTCAAGCCGAATGCAACGTCATTCCGCCGCCCGTGCCTCGGGCGTGTCCTCCGCCACTTCCTCGGGCAGCGCCCAGAGCAGGTCGCCCTTGCCCAGCACGCGGCCGTCGTGCGCCTGCACCGTCACCGGCGCGATCGGCTTGCGGTCGCGCGCGTCGACCAGGATCGGCGAGGCGGGGACGCAGGTCTCCCAGCGCTCGCCCCATTGGCGCAGCGCCACCATCGTCGGCAGCAGCGCATAGCCCTTGTCGGTCAGGCGATACTCGATCTTGCGACGGTCGTCGGGGCAGGGCTGGCGCGCGAGGATGCCGTGCTCGACCAGCCGCGCGAGCCGGTTCGCCAGGATGTTGCGCGCGATCCCCAGCTCGGACTGGAATTCCTCGAAATGGTGGAGGCCGTTGAAGAAGCCGCGCAGGATCAGGAACGACCAGCGTTCGCCCATCGCTTCCAGTGCGGCGGGCAGGCTGCACTCGGCGGCCAGTTCGCGCAGCGATTCCCTAAGTCCTTCGCCCATCCGCGCATCCTATCGCATTTTGGCGCAAGGCGGAACGGCCTAACGCCTTGCACTGCAGCAAGAGTTTCTGCTTGCAACTTAACAGCCGTTCATTTAAGTAGCTATTCGCAACTAATTTGCAACAGGGACGGCTCCCCCAGGAGAATCGAAATGACTCGTTTCCTTGCCGTCGCGGCAGCAGCCGCGGCAACGCTCGCGCTCACCCCCGCCACCGGCTACGCGCAGGGAGCGCGCGGCTATTACGCGGCCACTCCGGTGACCGCGCCCGAGAAAACCAGCCTCGTCACGCGCTCGACCGTGTGGAAATGCGGCGACGGCGTCTGCACCGCAGGCAAGGCGAACACGCGCGACAACATCATGTGCGAGCTCGTCGCGCGCGAGGTCGGCCAGCTCTCGGCGTTCCGCGCCAACGGCACCGAATTCGACGCCGAAGCGCTCGCCAAGTGCAACACCAAGGCGCGTTGATTTGAGCGGCGGGCCGGTCAACTGCCCGCCTGTTCCGAAAAACCGTTGCATTGCAGCAGCACGGGGCCCCATCTAGGCTCCGTGCTGCGCCAGTATGAACTTGTAGACCGGGTCCTCTCCTACGACCCCCAGGCCGACGAGGCCCTGCTCAACCGCGCCTATGTCTTCTCGGTCAATGCCCATGGCACCCAGAAGCGCGCCTCGGGCGACCCCTATTTCAGCCACCCGATCGAAGTCGCGGGCATCCTCACCGATCTGAGGCTCGACGACGAGACGATCGCCACTGCGATCCTCCACGACACGATCGAGGACACCGTGGCCACCCCCGACGAGATCCGCCGGCTGTTCGGCGAGAATGTCGCGCGGATGGTGGACGGCGTCACCAAGCTCTCCAAGATCGAGGCGCAGACCGAGAGCGAGCGCGCTGCGGAAAACCTGCGCAAGTTCCTCCTCGCGATGTCCGACGACATCCGCGTGCTGCTGGTCAAGCTCGCCGACCGGCTGCACAACATGCGCACGCTCCACTTCATCAAGAACGAGGACAAGCGCCGCCGCATCGCGCGCGAGACGATGGACATCTATGCCCCGCTCGCCGAGCGGATCGGCATGTACGAGTTCATGAAGGAGATGCAGACGCTCGCCTTCCGCGAGCTCGAGCCCGAGGCCTATGAGTCGATCACCCGGCGGCTCGACGCGCTCAAGGTCGAGGGCGAGGACCGTGTCGCCAAGATCGGCTCGGGGCTCAAGCTGCTGCTCGGTCGCAACGGGATCGAGGCCGAGGTCTCGGGGCGGGAGAAGCACCCCTATTCGATCTGGAAGAAGATGTCCGAGCGCCATGTCAGCCTCGAGCAGCTGTCGGACATCATGGCCTTCCGCGCGATCGTGAAGAACGAGGAGGAATGCTATCGCGCGCTCGGCGTGATCCACCGCCGCTGGCCGATGGTCCCGGGGCGCTTCAAGGATTACATCTCGACGCCCAAGCGCAACGGCTATCGCTCGCTCCACACCAGCGTCATCCACGCCGAGAACATGCGCGTCGAAGTGCAGATCCGCACGCAGGACATGCACGCCCAGGCCGAATACGGCCTCGCCGCGCACTGGGCGTACAAGCAGGACGCCGTGCGCCCGGACACGCAGGTGAGCTGGATCCGCGACCTGATCGAGATCCTCGAACATGCCGAGAGCCCCGAGGAACTGCTCGAGCACACGCGCATGGCGATGTACCAGGACCGGATCTTCGCCTTCACGCCCAAGGGCGAGCTGATCCAGCTTCCCAAGGGCGCGACGCCGGTCGACTTCGCCTATGCCGTGCACACCGATCTCGGCGACCAGGCGGTGGGCGCCAAGATCAACGGGCGCGTGGTGCCGCTTCGCACCGAGATCGCGCAGGGCGATCAGGTGCAAATCCTGCGCTCCAAGGCGCAGGAGCCCCAGGCCAACTGGATGAGCTTCGCGATCACTGGCAAGGCGCGTGCGGCGATCCGCCGCCACATCCGCCACAAGGAGCGCGACGAGACGGTCAAGCTCGGCCGCAAGCTCTACGAGGACATTCTTCGCCGCCTCCCCACCCCGGCCGCGGAGAGCGCGCTTCAGGATGCGCTCAAGCGTCTCAAGCTCGCCGACGAGGACGCGCTGATGGAAGCGATCGCGCGCCGCCAGCTCACCGACGTGCAGGTGATGGAGGCCGTGATGCCCGGCTCGGCCGAAGGCGCCGAGGCCGGTCCGCCGACGCAGAGCCAGGCGATCGACATCAAGGGGCTCACCCCCGGCGTCGCCTTCGATTTCGCCGAGGATTGCCGCCCGGTGCCCGGCGACCGCATCGTCGGCATCCGCCGCGCCGGCGAGCCGATCATCGTCCACCGCATCGACTGCTCCGGGCTCGGCGGCGACGTCGACGAGGAGGATTGGGTGGACCTCACCTGGGGCGACAAGGCCGAAGGCGGGATCGCGCGCGTCGCGGTGACGCTCAAGAACGAGCCCGGCGCGCTCGGCGCGGTCGCGACGCTGATCGGCCAGCACAAGGCGAACATCCTCGGGCTGCGCCTCGACAACCGCGACACCACTTTCCACACCAACACGATCGATCTCGAGGTACGCAACGCCGCCCACCTGATGCGCCTCCTCGCAGCGCTGCGCGCCGCCGACGCCGTGAGCTCGGCTGATCGGGTCTAAGATCCTCCCCCGGAGGGACCGGGCCTGAAAATCCTCCCCCGGAGGGGGAGGGGGACCAGCCGCAGCCTGGTGGAGGGGTAATCTCCACTTGCGGCGTCGCTCGCTGAAACTACCCCTCCGTCGCGCTTCGCACGCCACCTCCCCCTCCGGGGGAGGACTTAATTCGTGCCCATCACCTTCCGCAGCCACGCCGCGGTCGCATCGGCATGGCACACCGGCAGCATGTGGCCG
>DATLJJ010000016.1:0-4892 GCA_035538975.1 Sphingomonas sp.
GAGCTCGACCTGCCGTACATCCGCGTGTTCGAGGTCGCGACCTTCTACACCATGTTCAACCTCGCGCCGGTCGGCCGCTACCATGTGCAGGTCTGCGGCACGACGCCGTGCATGCTGCGCGGCTCGGACGACGTGCTGGAAGCGTGCAAGGCGCGCGGGATGAAGAAGGGCCACACCACCGAGGACGGGCTGTTCACGCTCACCGAGGTCGAGTGCATGGGCAATTGCTCTTCCGCGCCGATGGTCCAGATCAACGACGATAATTACGAGGATCTGACCTACGATCGCACGCTCGCGATCCTCGACGCGCTGGCGAAGGGCGAGCAGCCCAAGACCGGCACCCAGGAGCCCGGGCGCCACACGGTCGAGCCGGTCGGCGGGCCGACGACGCTCACCGCCATGGTTACCGAGAACCACGATTATCGGGGGGAATGGTGATGCGCGGCGACAACAAGAACCTGATCGTCACCATCCTTGCGATCATCGGCGCTGTCGTCGTCGCGGGCTGGGTGCTCCGCATCACCTTCGCGCTCCTCGGGCCGCTGCTGCTGATCGGCCTCGCGGTGCTCGTCTACCTCATGTTCTTCAAGAAGGGTCCTCGCTGAGATGCTCGCCGACAAGGACCGCATCTTCACCAATCTCTACGGCTATCAGCCGTGGAACCTCCCGGCTGCGCTCAAGCGCGGCGACTGGGACAATACCAAGGCGCTGATGGCGCTTGGTCAGGACACGATCATCGACCGCATCAAGGCCTCGGGCCTGCGCGGGCGGGGCGGGGCGGGCTTCCCGACCGGCACCAAATGGTCGTTCATGCCCAAGGAGCCGACGCCCAGCCGGCCCAACTTCCTCGTCATCAACGCGGACGAGTCCGAGCCGGGCTCGTGCAAGGATCGCGAGATCATCCGCCATGATCCGCACAAGCTGATCGAAGGCGCGCTGATCGCCGGCTTCGCGATGCGTGCGCGGGCTGCGTACATCTACATCCGCGGCGAGTATATCCGCGAGGCGGAGACGCTCTTCGCCGCGGTCGCCGAGGCATATGACGCCGGGCTGGTCGGCAAGAACGCGTGCGGATCGGGCTACGACTTCGACGTCTTCGTCCACCGCGGCGCCGGCGCCTACATCTGCGGCGAAGAGACCGCGATGCTCGAAAGCCTCGAGGGCAAGAAGGGCCAGCCGCGCCTCAAGCCGCCGTTCCCGGCTGGCGCGGGCCTCTATGGCTGCCCCACGACGGTCAACAACGTCGAGTCGATCGCCGTCGCGCCGACCATCCTGCGGCGCGGGCCCGAGTGGTTCTCGAGCTTCGGCAACGAGAACAACAAGGGCACCAAGCTCTTCCAGATCTCGGGCCATGTCGAAAAGCCCTGCGTGGTCGAGGAAGCGATGAGCATCCCGTTCCGCGAGCTGATCGAGAAGCATTGCGGCGGCATCCGCGGCGGGTGGGACAACCTCCTCGCAGTGATCCCGGGCGGCTCGTCGGTGCCGCTGGTGCCGGCGGCGCAGATCATGGACGCGCCGATGGACTTCGACGGCCTGCGCGCGCTCGGATCGGGCCTCGGCACCGCCGCAGTGATCGTGATGGACAAGTCCACCGACGTGGTCCGCGCGATCAGCCGTCTGTCCTATTTCTACAAGCACGAGAGCTGCGGCCAGTGCACGCCGTGCCGCGAAGGCACCGGCTGGATGTGGCGCGTGATGGAGCGGCTGCGCACCGGCGACGCGGACATCGCCGAGATCGACACGCTCCAGCAGGTGACCAAGCAGGTCGAGGGCCACACGATCTGCGCTCTCGGCGACGCCGCCGCCTGGCCGATCCAGGGCCTGATCCGCCACTTCCGCCCCGAGCTCGAGCGCCGCATCAACGAGCGCCGCGGTGCGGGCGAGGGGCCGATGATGGAGGCAGCCGAGTGATCGGCGCCGCCCTTCTTCTGATGCTGGCAGCACAATCCCAGTCGCAGCAGCAACCGCTGCGGCAGGAAGGTCCTGCGGCGTGGCCGGACACGGTCGAGGAGGCCTATGACCTCCCCGACACGGCGACGCTCGCGCGGACCTATGAACGCGCGGCGTGTGTCGTGAATGCTAGCGGCGAGAAGGTGGATACCGCGCTGGCGAAGGACTACCGCAGCCCGCAGTACAAGCGCGCCTTCGAGACCATCTTCCAGAACAACGCCGGCTGCTTCGGCAAGCGCGGCGGCTTGCCGAGGGCATCGCTGGTCCTGACGGGTGCGATGGCCGAGCATTTGCTCGCCCGCGACAAGATCGCGCTGAACGTGCGGCTCGCGCGCGCGGCGACGGGGCCGGCGCCCAAGGCCGCGTCGGAATCGGAAGCTGCGGCGATCTGCACGGTCCGGTCGCTTCCGGACGAGACCGCGGCGTGGCTCGCCACCAAGCCGGCCAGCGCCGAGGCGGAAGCCGCTGCGCGTCCGGTCGAGACGGTTTTCAACCGCTGCGCGAGCGGCGCCGAGAAAGCGAATGTTGCGGGCCCCAGGCTGCGTGCCCTGGTGGCGCTCGCAGCGTTGCGCAGCGTGAACACCAGCGGCACCGCCGCAGCGAGTAACTGAAGATGCCCAAGCTCAAAGTAGATGGAATCGAAGTCGAGGTGCCGCAGGGCGCCACCGTGCTTCAGGCGTGTGAAGCTGCCGGCAAGGAGATTCCGCGCTTCTGTTATCACGAGCGGCTGTCGATCGCCGGCAACTGCCGCATGTGCCTGGTCGAGGTGAAGCCCGGGCCGCCCAAGCCGCAGGCGAGCTGCGCGCTTCCCGCCGCGGACAACCAGGAAGTCCGCACCGACAGCGCGATGGTGAAGGCAGCGCGCGAAGGCGTGATGGAATTCCTGCTGATCAACCACCCGCTCGATTGCCCGATCTGCGACCAGGGCGGCGAGTGCGACCTGCAGGACCAGAGCCTGGCCTATGGCCGCAGCCACAGCCGCTATACCGAGCACAAGCGCGCGGTGACCGAGAAGTACATGGGCCCCATCATCAAGACGGTGATGACCCGGTGCATCCAGTGCACCCGCTGCGTGCGCTTCGGTGAGGAAGTCGCGGGCGTGGAGGACATCGGCGCGATCTATCGCGGCGAGAACATGCAGATCACGACCTATCTCGAGAAGGCGTTCAGGAGCGAGCTCTCGGGCAACACGGTCGATCTCTGCCCGGTCGGCGCGCTCACTCACAAACCGGTCGCGTTCGAATATCGCCCCTGGGAGCTGCGCAAGCACCTGTCGATCGACGTGACCGATGCGGTCGGCACCAACATCCGCCTCGACAGCCGCGGCCGTCAGGTGATGCGCGTGCTTCCGCGCATCAACGAGGACGTCAACGAGGAATGGGCGCACGACAAGGCGCGCTACCACGTCGACGGCCTTGTCCGCCGCCGCCTCGACCGTCCGTTCATCCGCAAGGACGGCAAGCTCGTCGAGGCGAGCTGGGAAGAGGCTTTCGACGCGGTCGCCACGGTGGCTCGCGCCGCGGGCAGCAGCGTCGCGGCGATCGCCGGCGACCTGCTCGATTGCGAGACGATGTTCGCCGCCAGGGCGCTGCTCAAGGAGTTGGGCTCGACGCTCATCGAGAGCCGCCAGACCGGCATGGCCTATGACGTGACCAGCCTCGGCGCCGTCGCGTTCAACCCCACCATCGCCGGCGTCGAAGATGCCGACGCGATCCTGCTGATCGGCAGCAACCTCCGCTGGGAAGCGCCGCTGATCAACACGCGCGTCCGCAAGGCGATCAAGAAGGGCGCCAAGGTCTTCGCGCTCGGGCCTGAGGTCGACCTCACTTACAAGCTCGAGTGGATCGGCAACGATCTCGCCACGCTGGGCAAGCTTCCCGAGAATGTCGTCCAGGCATTCGACGGCGCGAAGCGTCCGCTCGTCATCGTCGGTCCCGGCGCGCTCAAGGACGGCTTCGGCCCGGCGCTCGCGCTGGTGGAACCGATGAAGCTCGTGCGCACGCTCGAGGACGGCACCGCCTGGAACGGCTTCGGCGTGATCCACACCGCAGCCGCGCGCATGGGCGCGCTGATGCTCGGCTTCGCCCAGCCCGGCGGCATCGCCGATGTGGTCGCCGCTGCGCCGAAGCTGACCTTCTTCCTCGGCGCCGACGAAGTTGATTTCTCGAAGTTCGAGAGCAGCTTCAAGGTCTTCATCGGGCATCATGGCGACAAGGGCGCGCATCACGCCGACGTGATCCTGCCGGGCGCGACCTATGCCGAGAAGCCGGGCACCTATGTGAACCTCGAAGGGCGCGTGCAGCGTGCCAACCGCGCGGTGTTCGCTCCCGGCGATGCGCGCGAGGACTGGTCGATCCTGCGCGCGCTTTCGGAGAAGCTGGGGCACACGCTGCCGTTCGACAACTTCGACGAGCTGCGCGCCGCGATGGCGTCGGACGTGCCGGCGCTGGGTGAGGAAGGCCTCGTCCGCTATGAGTGGAAGGTGCCGAGCCTGCCGACCTCGGCGAGCGGTCCGGTCGCCTATCCGATCGCCGACTTCTATCTCACCAACGCCATCTGCCGCGCCTCGCCGACGATGCAGCGCTGCTCGGCCGAACTGATCCACGGCGAAGACTTTGCGGAGGCCGCGGAATGACCGCCTTCTTCCAATCCTGGGGCATGTCCTACGAATGGGCGTGGTTCGTCGCCACGATCGTCGGCATCCTCGTGATCGCGCTGCCGCTGATGCTCACCGTCGCGATGGTGATCTACGCGGACCGCAAGATCTGGGCGGCGATGGCGCTGCGCCGCGGCCCGAACGTGGTCGGCCCGCTCGGCCTGCTGCAGAGCTTCGCGGACGGACTCAAGGTCTTCCTGCAGGAAACGATCGTCCCGTCGGCGGCGAACCGCGGGCTGTTCCTGCTCGCGCCGATCATCACCTTCACGGTGGCGCTGATTGTCTG
>DATLJJ010000017.1:0-1633 GCA_035538975.1 Sphingomonas sp.
CGCAACGATTACACCGTGCGCATTCTCAACAAGGGCGCGCAGCGATCGTTCACGCTCGAGGTCTCGGGACTGCCCGGTGCAACCATTCGCGTCGCCGGGATCGAGGCTGCCCCCGGCGGCAAGCCGGTCATCGAGGTCGGACAGGATCAGACCCGTGAGGTCCGAATGTCGCTGCACGTCGGCCCTGCCGACTTGCCGAAGACCTCGCGCGACATCGAGATCGCGATCGCCGAGACCGCCGGTGGCGGACGTGCAAGCGCCCGCGACCATTTCGTGCCGGGCGACAAGTAGGGTCTTCATTGAGCATCCGGCAACGGATGCTCAATGAGACGTTAACATTACCGTTCGAATTGAAACGGCGCGCCAACGGTATTTTCCAATCTTTGCGCTAAGCATGGCGGCGTGACGCGGCACGCGTCCGCATGATTGGGGACGGCGGGACATGGTCGACATCGCGCAGCAGGCGGCGATCCACCCGGCATCGGCAAGCAATGCCGGGGCCGCGCGCGCGCCCGTTCCGCTGACGACGATCGACCCCGGCCAGTGGCGTGCGCTGGCGCAGCGCGCGATCGAACCGAACGCATATTACCTGCCCGCCTGGGAGTTCGCCGTCAGCGCATCTGCCCGCGGCCGCGCCGAGGCCTCGGCACTGAGCGCGTTCGACGCATCTTCAACGCGGCTGATCGGGCTGATGCCGGTGATCTCGCTCTGGCGGGCCCGGAAGATCCCCCTGCCGGCACTGGTGAGCGCGCATCCCTACGGCACGCTCTGCAGCCCGCTGATCGACCGCGACATGCCAATCGAAGCGGCCGCGTCTCTCCTGCAACAGGCGCGCGAGGCCGGAGCGCATGCGCTCGTGCTGACCGACGTCGCTCTCGACGGCGCGGCGATGAACGCGCTCAGGCAGATTCTAAGCCGCACCGGCCTGAAGCCGCGCATCCTCTCCTCTTACGTCCGCGCCAGCCTCGATGCGGCGCAGGAAGGCGAGACGCTGCTACGGGAGGCGCTCGGCTCCAGGAAGCTCAAGGAGCTGCGCCGCCAGCGCCACCGCCTGGAGGAGCATGGGCCGGTCATGTTCGAAGTCGCGCGCAAGCCCGACGAGATCAGGCCGGCGCTCGAAGCATTCTTGCAGCTCGAGGCCAGCGGCTGGAAGGGCAGGCGCGGCACCGCGCTGGTCCAGCATGCCGGCGATGCGACCTTCATCCGCCGCGCGGTTCCGGCGCTGGCAGAGACCGCGCAATGCGAGGTCGTCACGCTTCGCGCCGGCACGACGCCGGTTGCCGCCGGCATCGTGTTGCGCCATCAGGATCGCGCCTTTTTCTTCAAGCTCGGCATCGACGAGCGCTTTGCAAGACATTCGCCGGGCGTGCAGCTCACGCTCGACCTCACCCGCCACCTCTGCGCCGATCCCGCCATCTCCAGCGCGGACTCGACGGCGAACGCCGATCACCCCATGATCAACCCGATCTGGCGGGGGCGCTTCGCGATCGGCGATGTGCTGATCCCGCTGCGACGGCACGATCCCATGGTGGCACTCATTCATGGGGCGCTCTCGGCGCACGGCGCCGTCTATGCGACAGCGCGCCGAATGGTTCGCCTGCTCCGCAAATAGAACAGCTACTCCGCCGCCTCC
>DATLJJ010000018.1:0-1503 GCA_035538975.1 Sphingomonas sp.
CCATCGCATGCATGGCCCAGCCTTGAGGAGTCCTGCCCATCTTCTCGTGCTCCGCCCAGGTGTCGGGCACTGACTTCGCGTGCGCCACCATTTTCTTGAGCACGGCGAGCTTGTGCTCCAGCGCATGGCGCGCCGGCCCCGGGGTCCGCGTGACCTTCTCGGAGAGCGCGCGAATGAGCTCATGGCCCTGCTCGGCCAGCAGCTCGACGCTGTTGGTGGTGAGGAGCTGGTTGTAGCCCATCGCGGTCGAGATCGCGCGCTTGCCGCCATGCTCGATGCCGGCCTGCACGTCGTGAGTGCCGGTGCCGCCGGTCTCGAACGCGTAGACCCGCACCGCCTGCTCGCGCGTCAGCCCGGATGCGAGGGCGTAGCGGGCATAGGCGCGCTTGAACTCGACCTCGCTGGTCGGCCGTTGCGGCGTGAACCGGTAAAGCTCCTGCGCCGCGCGCAGAAAATCGGCGGTCACCGGAATCGGTTTCCGGGGCCGCTCCGGCGTTTCCTCCGGCTCGGGATTCACCGGCTTCTTCGGCCCGTTATAGAGCGGCGGATGCTCGAGAACGTAATCGTCGAGCGTGATCTGCTGCCCGCTGCGCCGCTTGGCGTTGCGCGTCTTCCGCTTCTCGTAGATCTGGCTCCAATAGGCGCCGGCCTCAGCGTCGAAGGCTGCGCGCGCGGCCTGGTACTCCGCGAGCTTGCGGCGATATTCGAGCACGGCCGGCGAGGCGCCACCTTGCGCGAAAAACTGTGACAGCAGCTGGGCGTTGGCATTGCGGACGGCCGGCGGCAGCACGTCGGCCTCGGCGCGCGCGGAGGGCGAGCTCAGGACAAGCGCGAGCTGAACCAGCGCAAGGGGAACCAATGCCTTGGGCTTTCGAAAGGAATGATGCATGCAGCTCTCTTAGCAGGCATCGGGTAACCGTTGCGTTAACGCGCCGTTTACCATCGTCACTTCCAGGCAAACACCGGTTGTTCCAAGTCTGTGACGCGGGTCTGCCGACCCGCGAGCACCTCGCGGAACTGGTAGATCAGCGCCGCGGTCGGGGCGTGGATCAGGCTCATCTGGTGATGGAAGCGAATCACGCGACGGCTGCTCTCGGGAATTGCGACGAAGTCGAAAGCGTCCTCGCGCTCGATCGTGGCGAGCGCGATACGATGGACGGACGCGACCTCGTCCAGGTTCGGCTTGATCGTGGCGGTATCGGGAGCCCACACCACGACCGGCGTGATCAGATAGCCGGAACGCGTCGGATAATCGTCGAGCGTGCCGAGCACATCCGCATTCGTGAGGCGAAGGCCAAGCTCCTCGTCGATCTCGCGGAGTGCGGCTTCGACCGGTGTTTCGCCAGGGTCGCAGCGGCCGCCCGGCAGCGCCCATTGACCGCCATGCGCGCGCAGATGCGATGCACGCAACGTGAGCAGTAGCGCCGTGTCGTCGCCGTCGCTCGCGGTCAGCGCGACAGCCACCGCGGCACGCTTCAATGCCGCCGGCGCGCCGTCCTCCGG
>DATLJJ010000019.1:0-2995 GCA_035538975.1 Sphingomonas sp.
TCCAGGGGCCGGGCGTGGCGGGGTTGATGACGCAGCTCGGCCAGCCGGTGTGGCGTCCGGGTTCGCCCGCGGGCTGGGACGATGTCGCGGCGAGCTGGGCCGGGCCCGATGCGCTGATGCGCCGGGTCGAGGCGGCGGAGCGGCTGGCGCAGCGCACGCGTGACCTGGTCGATGCCCGGGCGCGGGCGAATGCGCTGTTCCCGAATGCGCTCAGCCCGATGACGGCGCAGGCGATCGCGCGCGCCGAAAGCCCGGGGCAGGGCGTGGCGCTGATGCTCGTCGCCCCCGAATTCCTGCGGAGATAATATGCTCACTCGTCGCAGCTTCATTGCCCTCGGCGCCGGCGCCGTACTCACCTCGGGGTTCGGATCGCCGATGGCCTTCGCGCGCGCGGCGACCGAGCGGCGCTTCGTCTTCATCATCCAGCGCGGTGCCGCCGACGGGCTGGGTGTGGTCGCGCCGGTGGGCGATCCCGCCTTCGCCGCGCAGCGGGGCGTGCTGGCGCAGGATTTCGCGCAGGCGCCGCGACTCGACTCGATGTTCGCGCTGCATCCGGCGCTCGCATCGGTGCACGGCCTCTATCAGACGAAGCAGGCGCTCTTCGTCCATGCGGTGGCGTCGCCCTATCGCGAGCGTTCGCATTTCGACGGGCAGAATGTTCTCGAGACTGGCGGCGCCTCGGCCTATGCGCTCAAGGACGGCTGGCTCAACCGTCTGCTGACGCTGCTGCCGGCGCAGGATCGCGCGATCGCGCTGGCCGCCACGGTTCCGATGGCGTTGCGAGGGACGGCGGAGGTGGCGAGCTACGCGCCCTCCGCGCTGCCGGACGCTTCGGACGATCTGCTCGCGCGGGTCTCCGCAATGTACGAGAGTGACGCCCAGCTCCACGGGTTGTGGCAGCAGGCGACCGCGACGCGGATGCTCGCGGGCGATTTGGCGGCGAACAACGGCCGCAATGCCGCGGCCAATGGCGCGCTTGCCGCGAAGCTGCTCGCCGCCGAGGACGGTGCGCGGATCGCGATGATCGAAACCGGCGGCTGGGACACCCACGCGGGCCAGCGCGCGCGGCTGGCGGGGCAGCTCAAGGGGCTCGATGCGATGTTGGGCGCGTTGCAGCAGGGACTGGGGCCGCTGTGGAACGACACTTTGGTGCTCGTCGCGACCGAGTTCGGCCGCACGGTGAAGGTCAACGGGACGCAGGGGACGGATCACGGCACTGGATCGATGGCGATGTTGCTGGGTGGGGCCGTCAACGGCGGCCGCGTCGTCGCCGATTGGCCGGGGCTGGGTGACGCCGCGCTGTTCGAGGGGCGCGACCTGCGCCCGACTGCGGGGCTCGACACGCTGATCAACAGCGCAGTCGCGGCACACTTCGATCTGCTACCGAGACAGGCGGCCGCGAAGCTGTTTCCGGAGATGAAGAGCGCGGGACGGATTGACGGCCTGATCCGCGCCTGATCCACGAGCCCTTTCCCGCAAGCGGGGAGAGGGCTTTTTGGACGGGTCGCGGAAACTTTGCGCGCCGGACCCGCATCCGCTAAGAGCCCGCGCTTCCGCCAACCATTGGAACCGTGAATGACGCTCTACGCCCGTTTCGCTGCGCATCTGGATGCTGCCCTCGACGCGCTCGTCGCCGCCGGCGACCTGCCTGCCGGGCTGGAGCGACGCGCCGTCACGGTGGAGCCTCCGCGCGACGCCAGCCACGGCGATCTCGCGACCAACGCCGCGATGGTGCTCGCCAAGCCCGCGGGGACCAACCCGCGCGCGCTTGCCGAAAAGATCGGCGCCGAGCTTAAGAAGCTGCCGGAGGTCGCGGCAGTCGCGGTGGCGGGGCCGGGCTTCATCAACCTGACGCTTACCGACGACACCTGGCGTGGCGAGCTGGACGAGATCCTGCGCGCACAGAGCGACTATGGCCGCTCGACGATGGGGCAGGGGATCAGCGTCAACGTCGAATATGTCTCGGCGAACCCCACCGGGCCGATGCACATGGGCCATTGCCGCGGCGCGGTGGTGGGTGATGCGCTGGCGACGCTGCTCGAATTCGTCGGGCACCGCGTGATCCGCGAATATTATGTCAACGACGCCGGCGGCCAGGTCGACGTGCTCGCGCGCTCGGCGCACCTGCGCTACCGCGAGGCGCTGGGCGAGGACATCGGCGAAATTCCCGAGGGACTCTATCCGGGCGACTATCTGAAGCCGGTGGGCGAGGCGTTGGCGCGCGAGCACGGCGACAAATACATCGACGCGCCCGAGAGCGAATGGCTCGTACTGTTCCGCAAGACCGCCGTCGCGGCGATGATGGCGATGATCCGCGCCGATCTCGCGCTGCTGGGCATCACCCACGAGGTCTTCTCGTCCGAGGCCGAGCTGCAGGCTGCGGGCAAGCCCGAGGCGGCCGAGGCGTGGCTGCGCGAGCGCGGGCTGGTCTATGACGGCGTGCTCGAAGCGCCCAAGGGCGAGACGCCGGAGGATTGGGAGCCGGTCGAGCTGCCGCTGTTCCGCGCGAGCCAATTCGGTGATGACCAGGACCGGCCGATCAAGAAGTCGAACGGCGCCTGGACCTATTTCGGTGCCGACCTCGCCTATCACTTCCAGAAGGCGCAGGACGCCGACCAACTGATCGACATCTGGGGCGCGGACCACGCCGGCACGGTCAAGCGCATCGTCGCGGCGGTGCAGGCGCTTACCGGGGGCAAGACCAAGTTCGACGTCAAGCTCGTCCAGATGGTGCGCCTGCTGCGCGCGGGCGAGCCGGTGAAAATGTCCAAGCGCGCGGGCAATTTCGTGACGCTCGCCGACGTAGTCAACGAAGTGGGCAAGGACGTGGTCCGCTTCACCATGCTCACGCGCAAGGCCGATGCGCAAATGGACTTCGACTTCGCCAAGGTGGTGGAGGCGTCGAAGGACAATCCCGTCTTCTATGTGCAGTACGCGCACGCGCGCGTCTCTTCGCTTCACCGCAAGGCGGCAGAGGCGGGGATCGAATGCCCGA
>DATLJJ010000020.1:0-7174 GCA_035538975.1 Sphingomonas sp.
CTGCAGCACCAATATCCCGACGAGGCCGTGTTCCAAGGCAAGTCCCCGCAGGAGGCGCTCGCCGCGCTGGCGTGGAGCGGGCTCAAGCAGAGGTTCGCCGGCAAGCCCTCCCAAGCGCATCGCGACCTGCTCACGCACGAACTCGGGCTGGTCGAGAAGAAGGGTTATGCGCCCTATTTCCTAACCGTCAACTCGATCGTCCAGTTCGCGCGGAGCCAGCAGATCCTCTGCCAAGGGCGCGGCAGCGCAGCCAATTCGGTGATCTGCTTCGCGCTCGGCATCACATCGATCGATCCGATCGAGCATCAACTGCTGTTCGAACGCTTTATCTCGGAAGAGCGCCACGAGCCGCCCGACATCGACGTCGATTTCGAACATGAGCGCCGCGAGGAAGTGATTCAGTGGATCTACGACAGCTATGGCCGCGACCATGCCGCGTTGACCGCGGTGGTGAGCCGCTATCGCAGCCGCGGCGCGCTGCGCGAAGTGGGCAAGGCGATGGGCCTGCCCGAGGATTTGACCGCAGCGCTTTCCTCGCAGGTCTGGGGCTGGTCGAACGAAGTCGACGACAAGCACGCCGACGCGCTCCATCTCGACCGCAGCGATCCGCGCCTCGCGCTCACGCTCGAGCTGGCGCGCGAGCTGATCGGCACGCCGCGCCACCTCTCCCAGCATCCCGGCGGCTTCGTGCTGACGCGCGACAAGCTGCACGACCTGATCCCGGTCGAACCCGCCGCGATGGTCGATCGCCATGTCGTCGAATGGGAGAAGCTCGACATCGAGGAACTGGGCTTCATGAAGGTCGACATCCTCGGCCTCGGCATGCTCGGCTGCCTGCGCCGTTGCTTCGACCTGCTGGCCGAACGCAAGCAGGTGCACCTCAACCTGTCTTCGCCCGTGCTGCAGAAGGATGACGGGCCGACCTTCGCGATGATCCAGCGCGCCGACACGATCGGCACTTTCCAGATCGAGAGCCGCGCGCAGATGTCGATGCTGCCGCGGCTCAAGCCCATCGATTTTTACGACATCACCATCCAGGTCGCGATCGTCCGGCCCGGCCCGATCCAGGGCAATATGGTGCATCCCTACCTCAAACGGCGCGAAGTGCTGCGCGCCAATCCCAAGGCGAAGTTCGACTATCCTACCCCCGAGCTCGAAACGGTGCTTGCCAAGACACTCGGTCTCCCCCTGTTCCAGGAACAGGCCATGCAGGTGGCGGTCGTCGGCGCCGGCTTCACCCCGAACGAGGCCGATCGGCTACGCCGCGCGATGGCGACCTTCAAGGCGAACGGCACGATCGGCGAGTTCGAGCCCAAGCTGATCGAGGGGATGCGGGCCAAAGGCATTTCGGAGGAATTCGCTCGGCGCATGGTCGAACAGATCAAGGGCTTCAGCAACTATGGCTTTCCCGAGAGCCATGCCGCTAGCTTCGCCAAGATCGCCTGCGCCTCGGCCTGGATGAAGTGCCGACACCCCGACATCTTCTGCGCGGCGCTGCTCAATTCGCAGCCGATGGGTTTCTATGCCCCCGCCCAGCTCGTCCGCGACGCGCGCGAACATGGCGTCGAAGTACTTCCCCTGTGCATCAACCAAAGCGGCTGGGACACGCATGTCCTGAACGATGGGCCCAATACACGCTCTCCCCATGCCGGTTTCTGTGGCGAAGACCGCGACTGGACGGTGCTGCTGCCGATCCGGCTCGGTATGCGCATCGTGCAGGGACTGGCGGAAGCGGATGCCCGGGCGATCCTCGATGCACGCGAGACCGGCGGGCCCTTTGCTTCGATCGAGCAGCTCTGGCGCCGTTCGGGCGTGAAGCCGGCCGCGCTCGAGCGGCTGGCGCGCGCCGACGCCTTCCAGTCGCTGGGCATCAACCGGCGTGAGGCTTTATGGTCCGTAAAAGCATTGCGCGATGCCCCGCTGCTCCTGCTGGCGGAAAGCGATGCGCGTGCGGGAGCCGTTCGCCCCGAGTCCGTCGAGCCGCCGGTCACGCTTCTTCCCCTCACGGCGGGCCGCGAAGTGGTGGAGGATTATCGCGCGACGCAGCTCTCGCTGCGCAACCATCCCGTGGCGTTCCTGCGCGAGCGGCTGGTCGCGCGGCGGATCGCGCGGTGCGGCGACCTGGCTCATATGAAGGATGGCGCCCGGGTGGAGGTCGCCGGCCTCGTCCTCGTCCGCCAGCGGCCCGGCAGCGCGAAGAGTACCTTCATCACGCTCGAGGACGAGACGGGGATCGCCAACGCGATCGTCTGGCAGGACCGGTTCGAAGCCAATCGCCGCATCATTATGTCGGCGACGATGCTCGGCATCCGCGGCAAGGTGCAGCGCGAGGGGCTGGTGATCCATCTCATCGCCGAGACGATCACCGATCTCACGCCATGGCTGCGCGAGGTAGGCGAGCTCGACCTGCCCTACAGGGCCATGCCCGGCGACGGCGCGACGCATGGCAGCGAGATCGACCCGCGCGACCGGCTCAAGCTGCCGCGCCAGCGCCCGGCCGACAGCTGGCCGCCCCGCCGCAGCCTCAAGGCGCCCGACCTGATCCCGGTGCGCTCGCGCGACTTTCACTAGGAGAATGACCGATGATGTTCCCGACTGCCGGGGAGCCAGTGTCCGGGCAGCAGCTGCGCCGCGACGACCAGATGCTCTATCTCATGATCAAGCCCGATCCGGAGGCGGCGAAGGCGATGGACGGCCTGCGGCGGCAATATGATCTGGCGCGCAGATATGCCGCCGAGCGCTTCCACATCACGCTCGTGCCCTTTGGCGACATCCGGTTGATCTCGTCGGAGAATCTCGACCTCATCCGTCGTGCGGTGGCGTCGTTGCTGGCGGAGCCGTTCGACGTCTCGCTCAACAGGATCAAGGGCAACGCGCTGGTCGGCAGCAGGATGCAGGCGCTTCGTGATTTCCAGCGCGCGCTGGTGGCTCGCCTCGAGGCATTCGGGGTCGACCTTCCCGACTACGCGTTCAAACCGCACGCATCGCTCACCTACCAAGCATGGCAGCAGCGGAACATTCCGGTTCCGCCAGTCACCTGGCGCGCGCGGCAGCTCCTGCTAGTCAACAGCATCCACGGCAAAGGCCACGAGCTGGTCGATCACTGGCCGTTACTCGCGCGCCAGGGCTCGCTCTTCTGATCGCCCGATTCGCGCTCGCGGCGTTTAGGCACTAAGGGCGCGCGCATGTTGCGTCTGTCCGGCCTCTCACTTCCGCTCGATCATCCCGCCGAAGCGATTCCCGAAGCGATTTGCAGGCGGCTCGGAATCGAGCGCGACGCCCTGCGCGGGTGGACCCTGTTCAAGCGCGGCAACGACGCCCGCCGCCGCAACGCGATCCAGCTCGTCTACACGCTCGACATCGATCTGGTGGATGAAGCCGAGGTCCTCGCGCGCTTCGCCGGCGACAAGGACGTGCGGCCCACGCCGGACATGACCTGGCGCGCGCCCTTCCACGCGCCCGAGCGCTGGAGCGGCAAGCGCCCGGTAGTGATCGGCGCGGGCCCCTGCGGCCTATTCGCCGGGCTGATCCTCGCGCAGATGGGGTTCCGCCCGATCATCCTCGATCGCGGCAAGGTCGTACGCCAGCGCACCAAGGACACCTGGGGCCTGTGGCGCCGCTCCGAGCTCAACCCCGATTCGAACGTCCAGTTCGGCGAGGGCGGCGCGGGCACCTTCTCCGACGGCAAGCTCTATTGCCGCGTCAAGGACCCGCGCTTCCTCGGCCGCAAGGTGCTGGAGGAATTCGTGAAGGCCGGTGCGCCCGACGACATCCTCTGGGAAGCGCATCCGCACATCGGCACCTTCCGCCTCGTCACCATGGTCGAGAGCCTGCGCGCGACGATCGAGGAACTGGGCGGGGAATATCGCTGGCAGACCCGCGTCGACGATCTCGAGCTCGAGCGGCTGCCCGACGGGAATCAGCGTATCCGCGGACTGCATCTCCATGACGGCAGTTTTCTTGAGGCGGATCACGTCGTGATGGCAGTCGGCCACAGCGCGCGCCCGACCTTCGAGATGCTGCACCGCCGCGGCGTGCACATAGAGGCCAAGCCCTTCGCGATCGGGGTGCGCATCGAGCACCCGCAGAGCTGGATCGATCAGGCGCGCTTCGGCCAATGCGCCAGGCACCCCGATCTGGGCGCCGCCGCCTACAGCCTCGTCCATCACGCCTCGAACGGCCGCAGCGTCTACAGCTTCTGCATGTGTCCCGGCGGCCGCGTGGTCGCCGCCACTTCGGAGGAAGGCCGCGTCGTCACCAATGGCATGAGCCAGTACTCGCGCGCCGAATTCAACGCCAATTCGGGGCTGGTCGTCGCGATCGATCCCGCGCGCGACTATCCCGACGGACCGCTCGCCGGAATCGCGCTCCAGCGCCACTTCGAAGACCTCGCCTTTCTCGCCGGCGGCTCCAACTATCATGCCCCGGGGCAGAGGGTTGGGGACCTGCTCGCCGGCCGGCCCTCGACTGCGCTCGGCGAAGTCATTCCATCGTACAAGCCCGGCGTGAAGATGACCGATCTCGCGCTCTGCCTGCCCGAGTTCGTGATCGAGGCATTCCGCGAGGCGCTGCCCGTGTTCGGCCGCCAGATTGCCAATTACGACCATCCCGACGCGGTGATGACCGGGGTCGAGACGCGCACCTCCTCCCCGGTACGGATCACCCGCGGCAAGGATCACCAGAGCCTCAACGTTGCCAACCTTTTCCCCGCCGGCGAAGGCGCGGGCTATGCCGGCGGCATCCTCTCGGCCGCGATCGACGGCATCAAGGCGGCGGAAGCGGTGGCGAAGAGCATCGTCGAGAGCTAGCCCGCGGCCACCGTCTGCTCGATCACGCCGAAGATCGGATGGTGCCGATCGTCCTCGGCCCAGATGCGCACCGTGTCGCCGCTCTTGAGGAATGGCGTCTGCGCCGCGCCGCCACGGATCGTCTCGATCGTACGTATCTCGGCAATGCACGAATAGCCGACCCCGCCGTCTGCCACCGGCTTGCCAGGCCCGCCGTCGGCGTCGCGGTTGGAGACAGTACCCGATCCGATGATCGTCCCGGCCCCCAGCGCGCGCGTTTTGGCGGCGTGCGCGATCAGCGTTCCGAAGTCGAAGGTCATGTCCTCGCCCGCCTCGGCGCGACCGAAAGGCTTGCCGTTCACATCGACCATCAGCTTGCGGTGGAGCTTGCCGTCGCGCCACCAGTCGCCGAGCGCGTCGGGTGTCACGAACACCGGCGAGAAGCTGCTCGCCGGCTTGGACTGGAAGAAGCCGAAGCCCTTGGCCAGCTCGCCGGGAATCAGGTTACGCAGCGACACGTCGTTGGTGAGTCCCACCAGCCGGATTGCGGCGAGCGCCTCCTCGCGCGAAGCTCCCAGCGGCACGTCGCCGGTCACCACCACCACCTCGGCTTCAAGGTCGCAGCCCCAGGCTTCGTCCTTGAGCGGAATCGGGTCGCGTGGGCCCAGGAAGCCGTCGCTGCCACCCTGGTACATCAGCGGATCGTGCCAGAAGCTCTCGGGCATCTCGGCGCCGCGCGCCAGCCGCACCAGCGCGACATGGTTCACATAGGCCGAGCCGTCGGCCCATTGATAAGCACGCGGCAGCGGCGCGGCGGCGAGCCGCTCGTGGAAGCGCTCGCGCGGGATCACTTCGTGGTCGAGGTCGGTCGCGAGGTTGCGAAGCGCACCCTCCACACGCTCCCAGTCGTCGAGCGCCGCCTGCAGCGTCGGCGCGATCATGTCCGCGCTCGCATACCAGGCGAGGTCGCTCGACACGACCACGAGCTTGCCGTCGCGTCCCTGTTTCAGGCTGGCCAGTTTCATTTGCGACTTCTCCTCTCCTCCCCTCAATAGCCGCGCTTGCGCGCGAGTCGAGTTGACTCCGTGTCGCTGCCCCCGCATCGCTGCACTCGATGTTCTCAGGGCTCCGATTCCTGGACCACGCAGGGGAAATGCCGCGGCGCATCCGCGAGCACGATTGGGCGTCCACGCCGCTGGGCCCCATCGACCAATGGCCGCAGGCGCTGCGCTTCGCCCTCAATGTCGCGCTCGGATCGAGTTTCCCGAGTGCCATCTATTGGGGACCCGAATTCTACCTGCTCTACAACGACGCCTGGGCGCCAATTCCCGCCGACCGCCACCCTTGGGCGCTTGGGCGGCCCGGTGCCGAGGTGTGGTCCGACATCTGGCACCTCGTCGGCCCACAGATGCAGCGCGTGCTCGAAACCGGCGAGGGCTTCGCTGTCTACGACCAGATGTTGCCGATGGAGCGCGACGGCAAGCCGCAAGAGACCTGGTGGAACTACAGCTTCACGCCGCTCCGCGACGAGTACGGCAATGTCGTCGGCATCCTCAACCAGGGGAACGAGACCACGCGCCTCGTGCTCGCGGAACGTGCGCGTGTCGCCGAGATCGAGCGGTTGCGGCAATTCTTCGAACAAGCCCCCGGTGCGGTGGCGCTGCTCCAGGGCCCGGAACATGTCTTCGAGATCGCCAATCCCGCTTTTCTCGCGTTGATCGGTCGCTCGGAGGTCCTGGACAAGCCCGTCGCCGAAGTGATGCCGGAAGTGATCGAACAGGGGTTCGTCGCGCTCCTCGACCGCGTCTTTGAAAGCGGCGAGGCGCACCGCGCCGACAACACCCCGGTGCGGCTCCGGCGCGCGCCGGGAGCGGCTGAGGAAACGCGCTACGTCGATTTCGTCTACCAGCCGATCCGCGACGCCGTTGGAACCGTCACCGGCATCTTCGTTCTTGCCAACGACGTGACCGAGCGTGCACTTGCCGAAGCCGCGTTGCGCGCCAGCGAGGAGCGTCTCCAACTCGCGCTCAACTCCACCATCGGCGTGGGCACCTGGCTATGGGAGATGCCGCAGAACCGCATCACTGCGGACAAGCGGTTCCTGAGGCTGTTCGGCGTGGAAGCGGGCGAGGACGGATGGGTACCTGTCGACCGCTTCTTCGCGCCGATCCACCCCGACGATCTGCCGCGCGTCCGCGCCGCGATCCATGAGGCAGTGACCACCGGCGCGCACTATGCCGAGGAATATCGCGTCATCCAGGCCGACGGCAGCGTTCGCTGGATCAGCGCGCAGGGTCGCTGCACCTTCGACGCCGAAGGCCGGCCGCAGCGCTTTCCCGGCGTGGCCTTCGATATCACCAGGCGCAAGAATGCCGAGGAGGCCGCTC
>DATLJJ010000021.1:0-12585 GCA_035538975.1 Sphingomonas sp.
CTATCAGGTGACGCCGCGCACCGAAGTGAAGGACAGCGATGTCGTGTTCGTCGGCTATGGCATCAACGCGCCCGAGCGCGGCTGGAATGACTATGCCGGAGTGGACGTGAAGGGGAAGACCGTCGTCATCCTGATCAACGATCCCGACTGGCAGAACCCGCGCCTCGACGGTCCCTTCGGCGGGCGCGCGATGACCTATTATGGCCGCTGGACCTACAAATATGAGGAAGCGGCGCGTCAGGGCGCGGCGGCTGCAATCATCGTCCATGACACCGAGCCGGCTGCCTATGGCTGGGGCGTGGTCCAGTCGAGCTGGACGGGCCCGCAGCTGGAGCAGGACACCCCGGGCGACCACATGGACCAATCGAAGGCGATCGGCTGGATCCAGCAGGACGCGGCCAAAGCGCTCTTCGCCAGCGCGGGCAAGGATTACGCCGCGCTTGTCACCGCCGCGAAGCAGAAGGGCTTCCGGGCGGTCCCACTGGGCGTGAAGGCCAATGTCTCGTTCGACAATGCGATCAAGCGCCAGGCGAGCAAGAACGTGGTTGGCGTGCTGCCCGGCAGCGAGCGGCCGGACGAATATGTCCTCTATTCGGCGCATTGGGACCATCTCGGCCGCTGCGACGCAGTGGACGGCGACGATATCTGCAACGGCGCGCTCGACAACGCCTCGGGTACCGCCGGGCTGGTCGCGCTGGCCGAGGCGCATGTGAAAGCGGGACCGGCGAAGCGCAGCCTGGTGTTCCTCGCGGTCACTGCCGAGGAATCGGGGCTGCTCGGCTCCAAATTCTATGCCGAGAACCCGGTGTTCCCGCTCGCGAAGACCGTCGGCGGCGTGAACATGGACGGCGTGAACAACGTCGGCCGTGCGAAGGATTTCGTGCTGATCGGCGTCGGCAAGTCCGAGCTCGAGGATCTGGTGAAGCCGATCGTCGCGGCGCAGGACCGCGTGATCGTCCCCGAGCCGACACCCGAGAAGGGCTTCTACTATCGATCGGACCACTTCAGCTTCGCCAAGCTGGGCGTGCCCATGCTCTACGGCGAGAGCGGTGAGGACTATCGCGTCGGCGGACGCGAGGCGGGTGCGAAGGCGGCGGAGGACTATACCACCCACCGCTACCACAAGCCGCAGGATGAATATTCGGAGAGCTGGAACTGGGACGGCGCAGTGGAGGACCTGCAGATCTTCTACGCGCTCGGCCGCCAGCTCGCCGAGGGATCGACCTGGCCCAACTGGTATCCGGGCGCCGAATTCCGCGCAGTGCGGGACCAGAGCCGGGCTGCGGCGAAGTAGACTGCCCTCATCAGTTCCCAACCGTCATCCCGGCCTTGTACCGGTGCCCACTGCGTAGCCTGTCATGCCATTGCGACGCATTGGATGCGTGCTGCTGCGGGACCGCGTGCTGTCGGCCTGGGGCCGGGGTGACGATTGGGGAGTGGAACGGTGCCCCTCCCCCTTCCCGCACCAATGCGATAGAGCGCGCGCATGATTCTCCCCCCTCCCCCCGAATGGACGCCGCACGATGCGGTCTGGATCGGCTTTCCCAGCCACCCCGAGCTGTGGCTCGAGGACCTCGAACCCGCACGCGAGGAAGTCGCCGCCTTCGCTCGCGCGGTGCATGCGGATGGACGTGGCGAACGCGTGATCCTGGTCGCGGCGGATGACGAAGCCGCCGCCGCCGCGCGCGAAATCGCAGGCGATGTCGCCGAAGTGATCGTCGAACCCTTTGGCGACATCTGGCTGCGCGACACCGGCCCGATCCTCGACGGCACCGGCGTGGCGCACGACTTCGGCTTCAATGGCTGGGGCGGCAAATACGATCTCCAGGGGGACGACGATGTCGGCCTGCGCCTCGCCCGCGGTCGCGGGCTCGAGGTGGAGGACCATGACTGGATACTCGAAGGCGGCGCGATCGATGGCGACGGCACGGGCCTTGCGGTCACTACCGAGCAATGCCTGCTCAACCCCAACCGCAACCCGGCGCTGGACCGCACGCAGGTCGAAGCGCGCCTCGCCGCCGACCTCGGCCTCACACGCATCCTGTGGCTCGGCGACGGGCTGCTCAACGATCATACCGACGGCCATGTCGACAATCTCGCACGCTTCGTGGGCGAGAACCGGCTGCTGATTCCCGAGCCCGCCGAGAACGATCCGAATTGGCGCATCTATCAGGACGCGGCCGACCGTGCCCGCGCCTTCGGGGTGGAAGTGGTCCGCATCCCGTCTCCCGGCCGCGTTCTCGACGAGGAAGAGGAGATCATCCCGGCCTCTTACATGAACTTCTACATCGGCAATGCCGCGGTGGTGGTGCCAGTCTATGGCCAGGAGAACGACGCGGCCGCGGTCGCCGCGCTGGAGGCGATCTTTCCGGGCCGCGCGATCGTGGGTCTGCGCGCCGACCATATCCTCACCGGCGGGGGCAGCTTCCATTGCATCAGCCAGCAGATCCCGGTGCGCTGACCGCGATCCGCCGGCTCGGCCCGGGCGACGTGCCTGCGCTGCGCCGGCTGAATGCGCTGTTCGGCGAGGCGTTTGGCGAGCCCGATACCTTCGGCAATGCCCCGCCGCGCGATGCGTGGATCGAGCGGTTGCTGACGCGCGACACCATCGTCGTGCTGGTCGCGGAAGACGGTGAGGAAGTCGTCGGCGGGCTGGTCGCCTATGTGCTGGAGAAGTTCGAGCAGGCGCGCAGCGAGATCTACATCTACGACCTCGCAGTGGCGGAGTCCCGGCGGCGGCGTGGCATCGCCCGTGCGCTGATTGCGAGGCTACAGGCGATCGCGGCCCAGCTGGGGGCTTGGGTGATCTTCGTCCAGGCCGATTACGGCGACGACCCCGCGATCGCCCTCTATGAGAGGCTGGGCGTTCGCGAGGACGTCATGCACTTCGATATTCCGCCCGCCGAGGGTGGCAAGCGCGGCGACATCGACTAGATAGCCGCCATGACCCAGATCACCGTCGCTGCGCTGCAGCTCGCTTTCACCAACGATATCGACGCCAACATCAAGGCCGTCTCCGAGCTGGTCCGCGAGGCCGCCGGGCGCGGCGCGCAGGTGGTGCTGCCGCCCGAATTGTTCGAAGGCGAATATTTCTGCCGCGTGGAGGACGAGGGGCTGTTCGCCAACGCCAGGCCCGTGGGCGAGCACAAGGCGGTGCTGGCGATGCAGCATCTCGCCGCGGATCTGGGCATCCACATCCCCACCAGCTTCTTCGAGGCGGACGGCCCGCATTACTACAACAGCCTGGCGATGATCGGTCCGGACGGGCGGATCGAGGGCGTCTACCGCAAGAGCCACATCCCCGACGGTCCGGGCTATGAGGAGAAATTCTACTTCCGGCCCGGCAACACCGGCTTCAAGGTGTGGAACGGGCCGGGCGCGCGGATTGGCGTGGGGGTGTGCTGGGATCAATGGTATCCCGAGACTGCGCGCGCGATGATGCTGATGGGCGCCGAAATCCTCTTCTACCCGACCGCGATCGGCAGCGAGCCACACGATGAGAGCCTCGACACTGCGCGACTGTGGCGGCGCGCGATGGTGGGCCATGCCGTGTCCAACGTCGTGCCCGTCGTCGCCGCCAACCGCATCGGCACCGAGCATGGCCAGACTTTCTACGGCACCAGCTTCATCACCGACGAACGCGGTGACATTCTCGCCGAACTCGACCGCGAGGAGACGGGCGTGATCACCGCAACGCTCGACCTCGATCGGGTCAAGCGCCATCGCGCAGCCTTCGGTTTCTTCCGCGACCGACGTCCCGAGCTCTACGGCCGACTGGTCGAGGACATCTGAGACCGCAAGACCGTTGCGGTTGCGCAACACTCCGAAATTTCTCCAGCGACCCTTTGCTGCGGCGCAACAAAATCGGCGTTCGCGCTTTTCATGAGCTGCCGGTGCCGTCGTGCCTCCAGCGTATCCGGGGGAGATACGGCGCCGGCCCGTCTCATGTCGTCGCGGCCGTTACCATTCGTTCCACGCCTCGTCCTCCCCCGACAACGGCTGGTCGCTTCGGCGTGCGTTTCACCGCGCCGCAATAGAAAATTTACTTTTCGTTAACCACTCTCAGGCACCTTTCCACGCATCCGGAATGCCAACGCAAAACGGGGGGTGGCCAGTGTATCGGCGCATCTTGACGGTAAGCCTGTGTGCGTTGCTCGCGGCCTGTGGAGGCCGGGAGCGCGCCGAAGTCACACTCGACGCCACCGGCGCGGGCGTAGCGGAAGCGCAGCCCGTGTGGAAGGCGACGATCACGCCCGAGGACAGCCTGCGCCTCAACGGGCTCCAGGCGAGCTGGACGGGACTTCACGGAAAGCTGCCGCCGCGCGTACGAGTCGCGCAGGGCAAGCTGGTCGACCCCGCAGCCGCGCTCGATTCTCCCGCACTCACTCCCGGTTCCTACCGCTGCCGCGTGCTGCGGCTGCGTCAGGCGACGCGCGCCGCGAGCGTCCTTGCCTCACCCACCGGCTACTGCCACGTCGACGCGACCGATCAGGGCTTCGCCTTCGTCAAGCAGACCGGGGGCGATCCGGCGGCCGGCTATCTTTATCCGGACGGCAAGCGCTATGTGTTCCTCGGCGCACGCCAGAAGAAGTCGGGCGACAATTCGCTCGGCTATGGCACCGATCCCGCACGCGATCTGGTGGGCGTGGCCGAACGCGTCGGCGGCTTCCGCTGGCGGCTGACGGTCCCCGGCGACTCGGGTCAGGTGCAGATCTACGAACTCACGCCCGTTCCGCCCGACCAGCAGCCGAAGAGCTGATCAGCACCACGGACGCCTTGCGCCTCCCCAGCGGCGCGCGAGCCCCTCTTCGACCAGCTTTTCGCCAAGCGACGCGCCGTCCCGCGTGACGATCCTGAGCTTGCGGCCATAGCGATCGGTATCGCGATCGGCGCGCACGAGCACCACAGGTCCCTGGTTGAGCAGCGCTCGAAGCCGATGCGTCGCCGCCGCACCCAGCCGAGCCTCCCGGGCACAGCGCGGCGGGTGCGTCTCGGGCGCGTCGATGTCCGCCACGCGGATGCGCTCGCCGCCCAACCTGAAGGTGTCGCCGTCGACCACGCAATTGCGCCCGCCACCCGTGGGGCAGAGGCCGAAGGTCACCCGTACCTCGGCCGCCGCGGCACGTTTCGAGAGATCCGGCAGCGACAGGCCCACCGCCGCCACGGCAGCCATGCCGCCGAGCGCCGCCAGCCGCGGCACGCGAAAGCCCCGCGACGGGCGGGAGGAACGGAACGCAACTCGGGTACGCATACGAACTCGGTGGGTCCCTAGCCCGCCGCGAGCCGCCTGTCGCGCACGAACGGGATGCCGCGCTATTGGTCCGATCCGGACCAGCTTGTCTCCGGATCGGACGTGGCACGCGCTAGGCTCCGCCAATGGCAGACAAGCCCTCCGCTCCGATCGAATATGGCTGCGCCCGCTGCGGCGGCGTCGCCGTCACCCGCGACGCATGGGCCGAGTGGAACATCGAGCGCCAATGCTGGACGCTCAGTGAGGTGTTCGACTTCGCCTTCTGCCACCAATGCGCGCGCGAGACCCGGCTGGTCGAGCGGCCGGCGGGCGCGCGCGCAAGGGGCGTGGGGACCTGATGTTGCCCTCTTTCTCCTGCGGGAGAGGGTAGAGGGTCGCCTACCCCTCCACCCCCAGCTGCCACAGCACGAAGGCCATTTCGTCCGCGGCTTCCTTCAGGCTCTCCCAGCGCCCCGACTTGCCGCCGTGCCCCGCGCCCATGTTGGTCTTGAGCACCAGTACATTGTCGTCGGTCTTGGTCGCGCGCAGCTTCGCCGCCCATTTGGCGGGCTCCCAATAGGTCACGCGCGGATCGTTGAGCCCGCCGCTGATGAACATCGGCGGATAGGGCTGTGCCTTCACATTATCGTACGGGCTGTACGAGCGGATCAGGTCGAAAGCCTTGGGATCCTCGATCGGATTGCCCCATTCGGGCCATTCGCCGGGCGTGAGCGGCAGGCTCTCGTCGAGCATCGTGTTGAGCACGTCGACGAAGGGCACGTCGGCGATCACTGCGCCCCACAGCTCGGGGTTCGAATTCACCACTGCGCCCATCAGCTCGCCGCCCGCCGAGCGCCCCGCGATCGCGATCCCGCCCTCGTGCGTGAAGCCCATCGCGATCAGGCCCTTCGCGACGTCGACGAAGTCGTTGAACGTGTTCATCCGCTTCTCGAGCTTGCCGTCGAGATACCATTGCTGGCCCAGGTCGTCGCCGCCGCGGATGTGCGCGATGGCGAAAGCCATGCCGCGATCGAGGAACGACATGCGGCTGGTCGAGAAGCCCGGCGGGATCGCATAGCCGTACGCGCCATAGGCATAGAGGTAGAGCCTGCCGCTGCCGTCGCGCGGGAAATCCTTCGGGTAGACGATCGAAACCGGCACCTGCGTCCCGTCGCGCGCTGCGATGGTCAGCCGCTCGGTGCGATACTTGCCTGCGTCGTACCCGCTCGGAATCTCCTGCACCTTGAGCGTCTCGAGCTCGCCGGTAGCGACGTCATAGTCATAGACCGTCCCCGGCGTGACCATCGACTCGTACCCGATGCGCAGTTTGTCGACCGCATATTCGGGATTGTCGCCCAGCCCGGCGACATAGCTCGGCTCGGGGAACTTCAGCCGCACCGGCGCGATGGCGGAATCATAGCGGTGGAGCTCGATCTGATCGAGCCCGTCCTCGCGCCCCTCCACCACGAAGAAATCGGCGAAGCACGTCACGCCGGTCATGTAGAAATGCTTCGAGGGGGCGATCCGCTCGGTCCATTCGCCGGGGTTCTCTATGCTCGCCGTGACCAGCCGGAACTGCGGGTCGGTGTCGTTGGTATGGATAAAGAGCGTGCCGTCATGCTCGTCCACGTCATATTCGCGGCCGGGCTTGCGGGGGGAGACGCAGAGCAAAGGCGCGGCGGGGTTGTCGGCGGGCAGCAGATACACCTCGCTCGTCACATGATCGCCGGTCCCGATCACCAGCCATTTGCGCGACTGGGTCTCGCCCACCGACACGCGATAGCCCTCGTCGGCCTCGCGATAGAGCTCGACGTCCTGCTCGATCGGCTCGCCCAGCCGGTGCCAGCGGGCGTTGTCGGTGCGCCAGTTCTCGTTGGCGAGCCCATAGAGGAAGCCCTTCGAATCGGCCGTCCAGACGATCTCGGAGAGCATGCCGGGGATCGTGTCGGGCAGGAGGTCGCCCGTCTCCAGGTCCTTCACGCGCACTTCGAACCGCTCGGAGCCGTTGTCGTCCACGGCATAGGCGAGCCAGCGCCCGTCCGGGCTGACGCTCAGCGCGCCCAGGCGGAAATATTCCTTGCCCGCTGCCAAGGCCGGTTCGTCGAGGATGAGTTGGCCCTCGCCGCCCGTGACCGGCTTGCGCCACCAGCGCGGATATTCGCCGCCGGTCTCGTAATCGGTCCAGTAGAGCCAGTCGCCGTCCTTCTGCGGCACGGTCGATTCGTCTTCCTTGATCCGCCCGCGCATCTCGGTGAACAGCCGCTCGCTGAGCGGCTTCATCGGCTTCATCATCGCTTCGAAATAGGCGTTCTCGGCCTCGAGATAGGCGAGGACCTGCTTGTCCTTCACTTCGGGATAGGCGGGGTCCTTGAGCCATGCCCAAGGATCGTCGATTGCGATATTGTGGTGGACGGAGCGGTGGTCACGCGTGACCGCGACGGGAGGCTTGGGAAGGTCGTTCATCGCCTCCCCTTACTCCAGCCGGCGCCCGTGTCGAATGCCCCGGGGATGAACGGGTTGTTGTTTCCAGTTCATGCAACTTGCGCGCGGCGCACCGGTTCTTTCGCCATTCGCAAGCGCAGGAGAATGGAAATGCGCAAGACCATCGCCGTGCTGAGTGCCTTCGCGCTCGCCGCCCCGGTCGCGGTGCCAATCCAGTCCGCCGCGGCGCAGACCCGGACGCAGAAGGCCAAGACCTACAAGGGCAAGACCTATGTCCATCACCGCAAGAAATGCCGCTACTCGCCCGGACGCACCGGCCTGATCGCCGGCGGCGTGATCGGCGCGCTCGCGGGCCCCGCCATCGTCGGCGGCGGCTTGCTGGGCAATGTCGTCGGCGGCGTCGGCGGCGCGCTCGGCGGTCGCGCACTCGATCGCACCATCACCGCAGATCGCCGTTGCCGGCGTTAGCCTGTCCGGGCCCTCCCCCCGGGGAGGGCCCCTCCTATCCCGTCGAATGCGGCCGCCCCGCCGGCCATGCTTGATCCAGGTCGTTCCCGCTCACGACCGTCCTTCCGATCCCGTCGAAGCGCGCAAGCGCCCTTCCGGCGGCGCGCTCCAGCTCGTCGCGATGCCGCCGGGCGATCGCCGCTGCATCGCCGTTGGGGACCTGCGCGGCGAGAGCCTCGAGTACGTCATATTGTACGGCGAAATCGTAGCGTTCGCCGCTCGCCTCGCCCCTGAAGTCCACTTGCCGGTCGCCGATATTGTCGAACAGCGTGGTCCAGTCGATCGTAACCCGGTCCTCGGCCATCCGCGCCTCCTCTCGTGCGTTCGAGGATCAAGCGCCGGGAAACCGTCGCGGTTCCGGTTCAGGTCGAGCAACCGCGCGCCGTCACCGGCCAGCTGCCGACCACACGCTCGCCGTCGATGATCCAATAGCGATCGTAGAGGTTGACCGTCGGGTCGCAGTGCGGCGGCACCAGCGTCACGCGTTCCGCGAGCCGCGGTAACGCTTCGCCGATCAGCGCGCCCTGCTCGTCGCCCATGAAGGCATAGCGCATGCTGCCGTCGACCGGCACAGGCACCCCGGCATCGGTGGCGAACGCCTTGAGCCCCGCATCGATCGTCACCATGCCCGGCGTGTTGACGCTGATCACGCTCGCATCGACGAACAGCGCCTGCTCGAACGCGGGGCCCGCCAGCTCGCAGTCGCGATATTCGCGATCGAGGAACACATAGCTCCCGACCTGCAGTTCGGTGAGCACTCCCAGCTCGGCATCGATCGCGAAGCTCCCCGTTCCCCCGCCGGTGACCGCCGGTACTTCATGCCCCGCCCCCACCAGCGCCGCGAGCACCGTCCGCAGATAGTCCGTCTTCTCCGCGATCGCCGCGCGCCGCCCGTCGAGCGTCGCGATGTGCTGCTCGGACCCGCAATAATATTGCACGCCGCCGAGCCGGAGCCCCGCCGCGGCTATTGCCTCCGCCAGCGCCACCGCGGCCTCGGGCGAAGTCACGCCGGTGCGATGCTTGCCCGGATCGACATCGATGAACACGGCTGCGTCCGCGCCTGCCAGCGCGCGCACATTGTCCGGATGATCCGCCACCGCCGAGAGGCGGATCCGCCCCGCCAGCGCCTTCAGCCGCGCAATCCCCCCAAGCGTCACCACTGGCGAAGTGAGGTGGATGTCGCCCACGCCCTCGGCCGCCAGCGCTTCGGCCTCACCGAGCTTGGCGCAGCACAGTCCCACCGCCCCCGCGGCGATCTGCCGCAGCCCGATTTCGCCGCTCTTGTGCGTCTTGGCGTGCGGTCGCAGCGCCAACCCGCGCGCCTCCGCCCACCGCGCCATCGCAGCGATGTTGCGGTCGAGCGCAGCCGCATCGAGCACGAGCGCGGGCGTAGGCAGTTCGTCGCGGGGGAAGCTTCGGTCCATGCCGCCGGAATAGCGCAGCATGTGACTTTTGCCGAATATCGGCGCAAAGCAGCCGCCAAAGCCAACCGCAAGAGTCGCTTATGTCCACCTACGCCGATCGTCTCCAGGCCCTTCGCGAACAGCTCAAGCGCGACCGCCTCGACGGCTTCGTCGTCCCGCTCACCGACGAGCATATGAGTGAATATGTCGGCGCTTATGCCCAGCGCCTCGCCTGGCTTACCGGCTTCCAGGGCTCGGCCGGCACCGCGGTGGTACTGCCCGAGGCCGCGGCGATCTTCACCGATGGGCGCTACACGCTCCAGGTTCGTCAGCAGGTCTCGGCCGATCATTGGGAATATGTCGGCGTGCCCGCCACCAGCGTTGCCTCGTGGCTCGGTGCCAATGCCCCCGACGGCGGCCGCATCGGCTATGATCCCTGGCTCCACACCCGCGCCTGGGTCGACGAAGCGCGCAAGGCGCTGGCGGAGAAGGGCGCCGAGCTCGTGCCGGTCACGACCAATCCGATCGATACCGTCTGGAGCGATCGCCCCGCCCCCAGCGCGGCCACGCTCGCCGTCCAGGCCGACGATGCCGCAGGCAAGTCCTCGCCCGCCAAACGCGCCGAGATCGCCGACTGGCTGCACGAGCGGAAGGCCGATGCCGTTGTGCTCGCGGCGCTCGATTCTATCGCCTGGGCCTTCAACGTCCGCGGCAAGGACGTCGAGCACACGCCCGTTGCGCTCGCCTATGCCATCGTGAATGCCGACGGTACCGCCGACCTGTTCGTCGCGCCGGAGAAGATCACCGACACCGTTCGTCAGCATCTCGGCAACGCCGTGCGCGTCCATGATCGCGCCGCCTTTGCGCCTGCGCTCCGGGGCTTCGCCGGCAAGCGCGTCGCGGCCGATCCGGGCAGCGCCGTCGCGGCGATCTTCGACGCACTCGAATCGGGCGGTGCGAAGGTGCTTCCCGTCCGCGATCCCGTGGTGCTCGCCAAGGCGATCAAGAACCCCGCCGAGATCGCCGGCCACAAGGCCGCCCAGGCAATCGACGGCGCCGCGCTCGTCCGCTTCCTCAAATGGTTCGAGGAGACCGCGCCCGCAGGCGGGCTCACCGAAATGTCGGCCGCCGACAGGCTGCGTGCGTTCCGCGAGGAGACGGGCGCGCTCAAGGACCTGAGCTTCGACACTATCTCCGCCACCGGCCCCAACGGTGCCATCCCCCACTACAAGGTCACCGACGAATCGAGCCTGCCGATCGAGCGCGGGCAGCTTTACCTCGTCGATTCGGGCGGCCAATACGCCGCCGGCACTACCGACGTGACGCGCGTCATGCCCGTTGGGGACCCGACCAACGAGATGAAGGACCGCTTCACGCGCGTCCTCAAGGGCCACATCGGCATCGCCACCGCGATTTTCCCCGATGGCACCACAGGCGCGCAACTCGACAGCTTCGCGCGCGCGCCGCTCTGGGAAGTCGGGCTCGACTATGGCCATGGCACCGGTCACGGCGTGGGCGCCTATCTCTCGGTACACGAGGGTCCGCAGCGCATCGCCCAGCCCTTCTATCCCGGCGGGCAGAGCCTCGAGCCCTTACGCGCCGGCATGTTCCTCTCGAACGAGCCCGGCTATTACAAGGCGGGCGAATACGGCATCCGCATCGAGAACCTCGTCCTCGTCGTGCCCGTGGAGATTCCCGGCGCCGAACAGCCGATGCTAGGCTTCGAGACGCTCACCTTCGCGCCCATCGAACGAACGCTAATTAAACCCAATTTGTTGACCAAGCGGGAACTCGCCTGGATTAATTCCTATCATGAGCGGGTGCTGGAAGTGATCGGCCCGCAACTGAGTAAGGATGACAGACAATGGCTGGAGGCGAAATGCGCGCCAATCGGCTGATGTGGTTCGCGGCAGGCGCCGTGACCATGGCGACGTACCTGCAGGGGCCGCACGCGCTCATCGAGCGGGGCTATGCCTTGGCGGGGTCGCTCGCCTTGTGGGCCAACTCACTGATCTGATCCTGCGATTCGCGATGGTCGCCGGCGGCAAGCGCGCGCGACTGCGCCTTGCGTCGTCTGAGGTTCGCCCGCAGCGCGTCGGCGAGTCGGGCCTGTTTCTCCGCATCGGTCATGCGATTGCGATAAACCGGCCGAAGGCGGGTTGACAATCGGGGAGGCCCAAGCACATAGGCGCCTCCCGCCCGGCTCCCGAGCCGGTTCGAGTGCTGCCGTAGCTCAGTGGTAGAGCGCATCCTTGGTAAGGCTGAGGTCGCGAGTTCAATCCTCGCCGGCAGCACCATTTTCCCTCAGAAGGCGAACAAGTCCCCCATCAGGGGCTCCCGCTCCACGAACGCGGTGATCGTGTCGTAGATCGCGTCGAGATCGGCATCTTCGATGCAATAGGGCGGCATCACATAGACGGTGTTGCCGAGCGGCCGGAGCAGCACGCCGCGCTCGCGCGCGAAGGCCATCAGCCGCGGCCCCGTCGAATCGAGATAGGCCGAGCGGCCCGCGGCGATCTCCGCGGCCACGATCGTGCCCAGCCGGCGCGGATTGTGGATCAGCGGATGCGCAGCGAGACGATCGAGCCGGTCCTGCTGGCGGTCGCCCAGATCTGCGATCCGGTCGAGCACGGGCTCCTCGCGCCAGATCGCAAGGTTGGCATTGGCCGCGGCGCAGGCGATCGGATTGGCGGTGTAGCTGGACGAATGAAAGAACATCCGCGCCCGATCAGGCGAGAGATGCGCGTCGAAGATCGGCGCAGTGGCCAGCGTCACCGCGAGCGGGATCGCCCCGCCGGTCAGCCCCTTCGACAGGCAGAGGATATCGGGCACCACCTCCGCGCGCTCGCACGCCAGCAGCGTGCCGGTGCGTCCCCAGCCGGTCATCACTTCGTCCGCGATCAGCAGCACGCCGTGCCGCGTGCAGATTTTGGCCATCTCGGCGAGCAGGCTGGCGGAGTAGAATTTCATGCCCCCCGCGCCGAGCACCAGCGGCTCGACCAG
>DATLJJ010000022.1:0-7900 GCA_035538975.1 Sphingomonas sp.
CCGGCTCGGTGCCAGCCGGGTGACGTGGGTCAATTCGACCGTCGTCCGCGGTCGCGGCTTCGTCGACAAGGTGTACGCAGCATGAGCCGGCGGTGCGGAAACTGCCGCTGGTGGGACCCGGACGGCGCCCAGATCGCCACCGCGACGCGCGAGGTCGCGCCGCAACGTGGAATCGGTACCTGCGAGGTCGATCGGCCGCAATGCGTCGTCCTGCGAAGCGGCGTGGTGCTGAGCGTCTTCCCGACCGTCAGCGAGGACCGCGTCTGCGGGCGCTGGACGGCGCTGGCGGACGGGCCGGACGACGGCGAGCGTATCGACACGACGGTCGTCGTACCACTGAGGCCGGCGGCATGATCATCCTGGACGAGAGCAACTGCGTCTGTTCGGAGTGCGCAGCGGTGGTCCCGCGCGTGACCCTCCGGGGCACGCCTATCGGCACTGTCGTTGTGCCTGAGCGGCACGCGAATGAGGAAGGGAGCGAATGCGCCGGCTCCGCTTCCGAGGCGATCTTGCCTTGGGAGCACCGGCGATGACCGACCTATTCCGCTACCCGCACCAGCCGGGCGCGCAGGGCCGCGACACGTCCCAAGCCGCAGCCGATGCGATGGCTGCGGCGGCACCGCAGCTGCGCGCCCGAGCCCTGGCGGTGGTCGAACGATCAAACGGCCTCACCGCGGACGAGATCGCCGGCCGGCTGGGCCTGTCGATCCTCTCCATCCGCCCACGGCTCACCGAGCTGTCGAGGCTCGGGAAGGTCCGCGACAGCGGCCTTCGCCGGAAGAACGCCAGCGGTCGCAACGCGATCGTCTGGGCGCCAATCAATCCCGCGCGACTGAAAGGGCAGCGCAAATGACACATACCGTCCGGCTCGTCGGCCGCTACCAGCTGCACGCGGCCGAGGGTCGCCGCGGCCGGCGCCGCGCACACGAAACCTTCGAACAGGCCGAGGCGGCAGCGCGCCGACTCAGCCAGAGCACCGACCAGACGATAGTCATCGCGCAGGAGGTCGCGCGGGTGGTGCCCAATGGCTGATCTTGCCGATCGCGCGAACGAGTGCCTTGCCGAGCACCTTGAGCTGAGCCTGCGCGCCGCGCGCGCCGCGATCCCGGCCGGCTTGCCGGGCGAGTGCGAGGAATGCGGCGAGGACATGCCGCGGCTTGTGGATGGCCGCTGCGGGTACTGCCGCGATGGGAGGAAGCGGAAATGACCGGGTCAGCCATTCCGTCATGGATCAACAAGGGCCAGCCGCGCAGCGAGTGGCCCGAATGGTTGATCGCTCATGCCGCCACGAAGCCGGAGCCGAACGGTTCCTTTCTGCTTCGGACCAAGCATGGTCAGGCTCGCGTCCACATGCGCGCGATGGTGTTCGAGCGGAAGGGCGTCGCCTACACGTGCGACCCGAGCGAGGCCAAGGCCCTCCTCGCCGAGCTGGACGCGGCCGACGCCCCACCGCCAGCGGTGCCGCCCGCAAAGGCGTCGCAAGGCGCCGCAGGCGCAGCTGTTCGCCGCGCTGTCCCCAAGCCGACCGAGCAGAGGTCCGCCGCGCCGCGCCGCAGATTTGCGCCGCCGAAGGGTATGCCGCCCTCGATCGAGAACCGGCATCCGTCCGAGCTCAAGATCGACGACAGCTATCAGCGCTCGATCGATACCGGGCCAAGCCGAGCGCTGATCAAGCGGATCGCGAGCGAATGGGACTGGCGCATGTGCATGCCGCTCGTCGTCTCCAAGCGAGAGGATGGAAGCCTCTACGTCATTGACGGGCAGCACCGCCTGGCCGCCGCGCAGATGCGTGGAGACATTCCCTTTCTCCCGTGCTGCGTCGCCGTCTATGCGGGTGTCGCCGACGAGGCGGCGATGTTCGTCGCGATGAATCGGGCACGCCGCGCAATGAACCGGCTCGACGACTTCCACGCCGCCCAGGCAGGCGGCGATGCAGACGCACTTGCCGTCACGGCCATGATCGAAGCGGTCGGTTTCTCGGTCTCGAGAAAGACCGGATCGGCATCGTGGGCTCCGGGGGAAGTAGCGTTTACATCAGCTATTGGCCGCGCCCGCCGACGGCACGGCGAACAGGTCGTCGGTGACGCTCTGCGGATGATGGCAGACGCGTTTCCCGGCCAACGGCTGGTGGCAGGGTCGTCGATCTTCACAGCCCTTGTGGCCGTGCTGACGGACCCGCCGGCGGACTTCGATCGAGCACGCCTCGAGCGCGCGCTTCGCACGTTCGACATGGCGGGCTGGGCCAGCTTCCTGAGCGAAAGCAAAGGGGGCACCGATCGCCACAAGCACCTGCGCGAAATGCTGATGGAGGCATATGTCGACGCCGGCAGGGAGGGGCAGCAGTGACCCCGTACCGGCCGAGCAACGCGACCGAGGGGATGGCATTTACAGCCAGCTGGTGCGCGCGCTGCACCCGGAATGGCGCTGACGGCTGTCCGATTGAGACCGCGACCATGCTCTTTCCCGTCGACCATCCCGATTATCCCAAGGAGTGGCGCGAGGATGGCCCGAGCGGCCCGCGCTGCACCGCATTTGAACCTATCCGCGCCGACGAGCAGCCGCTCGACCCGGCAGCTGTCGTGAGGCCTCTGCTATGAACACCAAGACACCGAAGGTCGCACCGCCGCCGAGCCGCGCTGCTGATCGCATCGCCAAGCGCGAGGTCGATTACGGCCTCGACGATCGCTTGATCCCGCTCGCAGTCGTCACGGAGATCGCCGGCATCGGAAAGACGATGATCTATCGACTTATGCGCGAGGGCACCTTCCCGAAGTCGTGCAAGCCAGGCGGCGCGTCGACGCGATGGAGCGAGCGCGAGGTCAGGGAGTGGAGGGATCGCATCCTTGCAGAGCGGGACGCGGCCTGACCGATGGCTTTGCTGGACGATATTGAACGCATGGCAGCGTTACTGCGCGGTCTGCCTGACCGATTGCTCTACGATACGATCTATGTGGGGCACTCCTTGCTCGCGCGCCTGCCGGCGCCGTCGCCCTACTCGGCGGAACGGCAACTATTCGGCCTCAAGCTCCAGACGAACCCGATGTTCCCCCTACGAGCAGGCCTGCTCCAAATGCGGAAGCACGGGCGAAGGTGTCGAAAGCACCTACTGCCCGTCCTGCAAAGGGGCCGGGCGCTATCGCGTCGATGGCGTGATGACCGGGGCCAACGATAGCTTGACGGTGATCGTGCACTACTACCCGCCAAGGCCCGTTCGTTGGCCCGCGACCGTCCGTGTTCCTCCCCGGGGCTATCCGGGGATTCGAGCGGTCGACTGGCCCGCGGATTAAGCCGCTTCCAGCTCGAGCTTCTTGCGCGGACCCTTCGGCGAAGTGTCCGCCCAACGAATCGGCTGGCCGACGTGCACCTCGGGTGCCTCCAGCCCCTCGGTGATCAGGTCGCCCCACGCCTGCGCAATCTCCCGGCGCCGCGGCATGTACGCGGCGCGGTTGTACGCGCCCTCCACCTTATCCTTGGGCACGTGCGCCAGCATCAGGTCAATGACGGCGCGGTCGCCCTCCTGCTTGTCCGGGCGCTCGTTCATGATGGTCGAGAACGCTGCGCGGAAGCCGTGCGGCACGTGCCGCTGATAGTAGCCGGCGCGGATCAGCAGCGCGCGAAGGGTGTTCTCCGAAATCGGCCGGTGCACGTGCCGCTCGCTCGGGAACATGAGCTTGTAGCCCCCTGTCAGCGGGCGGAGCGCGCGGATCACATCGACCGCGTGGGTCGACAGCGGCACCAGATGCTCGCCGAACTCCTCGGCCTTCCGGTCCTGGTCGCCTTTCATGCGCGCGGCCGGGATGCGCCACAGCGGCTCTGGCCCGTCGAGCCCTTCGATTTCCGACCATTCGGCGTTCTGGATCTCGTTCGGGCGCACCGCGGTCAGCGCGAGCAGCCTCAGCGCGAACTTGGTCGAGGCGCGGCAGCGCTCGTCTTCGCAGTCGCGCAGCATCTTGCGCACCGCACTGATCTGGTCGTCGTGGTCTCGGATGCGATCGATGATCGACGGCTGCTTTTTCGAGCGCGGCACCTTGGGGAGCGCCTTAATCATGCTGGCCGCGGGGTTCGCCTTGGCGATCCCGGCCGGTATCGCATAGACGTACACGGCGTCGATGCGCTGGCAGACCCGATGCGCGGTCTCGATCGCGCCGCGCACGACGATCGCGTTCAGCACCTCCAGCACCTTCGGGCTTTCAATCTCCGCAATGGGGAGGTCCCCTAATTCGGGGAACACGTCGCGATCGAGCGATTGGAGAACGTCGCCGGAGTGGACGACCGACCAGCCGGAGCCCGGGCGCTCGATCCAATTGGCCGCGTCTCGGGCGTTCCACTTCCCGTCATGCTCGGCGCACCATGCGCGGAACTTCGGGACAGACCAGCCGCTCTTGAGCTCGAACCAGCGCTCGGCAACGATCTGGAATGTGTTCTCGCTGGCGACAGCCTTGGCCTTCGCCGCGACACGCCGCTCGACGGCGGGATCGCGACCATCGCGCAGCAGCGCCTTCGCCTCGTCGCGCTTGCGCCGGGCGTCGACCAAGGTGACGGCAGGATAGGAGCCGAAGCTCAGCGTCTTCTGGACGGGCTTGCCCTTGGCGTTGCGGCCATAGGTGTAATTCATCCGCCAGTGCTTGCCGCCGGCCGTGGTGACGTGGAGGAAAAGCTGGCCCGAGTCGGCGAGCTTGTAGTCTTTGTCCTGGGCCTTCGCGGCCTTGATCTTGGCGTCGGTCAGCACCGCTGATCTCCATACCATGCCGTCGCCGGTCCCATACCATGCGATCTACCATGCGGGGCGGTGAACGCATGAGAACAGATGCGAACGCCGTCCGCCACATTGAGCGACAGAACCGGCGGGTTTTCAAGGGGAATGTGAACCGGTGCGAACGCTTGCGCATGGTATGTTGGCGGAGCGGGAGGGATTCGAACCCTCGATACGGTTTTGCCGTATACTCACTTTCCAGGCGAGCGCCTTCGACCACTCGGCCACCGCTCCGCGTGTCCCGGAAGGCGCGGCCCTACCGCTTGCGGGCGGGCTAGGCAAGCGTGGTGGGGCATGCCAGTCTCGCTTCATGTTCAGCCCCCGCCTCGCGCTCTGCGCGCTTGCCGCCCTGCTCGCCCCGCCCGTCCTCGCCCAGACCGCCCCCTCGCCGGGCGACGCGGCGGATTCGGACTGGAAGCCGGTCCCCGACGACGAAATTCTCGTGATGACGCTCGCGGGTGGCCGTCAGGTGACGATCCGGCTGGCACCGCGCTACGCGCCGGCGCATGTCGCCAATATCCGCAAGCTCGCCGAGGCGCATTGGTGGGACGGGACGAGCGTCTATCGGGTGCAGGACAATTACGTCACCCAATGGGGCGATGCGACCGAGCAGAAGCCGCTGCCGCCACTGGTGATCGCCAATCCGCCAGCGGAATATGAATGGACGCGCTACGACGGCGTGACCAGCCTCGCCAAGCCCGACAGCTATGCACCGAGGACCGGCCATAGCGCGGACGGCTGGCCGCTGGCGAGCGACGGCAAGGCGGCGTGGCTGGCTCACTGCTATTCGATGGTCGGCGTCGCGCGCGACCTGGCGCCGAGCACGGGGAGCGGCGCCGAGCTCTACACGGTGATCGGCCATGCACCGCGCCACCTCGACCGCAACATCGCGCTGGTCGGGCGCGTAATCGACGGGATGCAGTGGCTTTCCAGCCTGCCGCGCGGCACGGGCAATCTTGGCATCTATGAGAAGGAAGCCGAACGCACGCCGATCCTGTCGGTGCGGCTCGCGAGCCAGCTTCCGGAGGACGAGCGCCCACAGTTCCAGTACCGCGCGACCGACAACGAGCGTTTCACCGCATGGATCAAGGCGCGCGAGAACCGCAGCCCGCCCTTCTTCACCGTGCCCGCGGGCGGCGCCGACCTGTGCAGCGCGCTGCCGCCGGTGCGGCGCGCGCCCTAGCGTCTGAAAAAACGGCGCTAGCGCCCGACCCAGTCCGCCACTTCGGCGGCGACCTGGTTGGCGGCCTGGTTGAGCGCAGTGCCGACCGGTGCGGCGGCGATTTCCGTCACCGGAACGCGCGCCTCGAAGCGGCGCTTCTCGACCACCGTCTCGGGCCCACGGATCAGGGCGGCGTCATAGGTGACCACGACCTCGCTCCGGTCCGAATCGACGCCGAAGGCACGTAGCTCGCCCATCAGATAAGCCCCAGGATCGAGCATCGACTGGCGCGTGCTGAGCACCAGCCGGCCGGTGCGCGCGGTGATCGTGTCGCCGAGCAGGCGCGCGAAGAGCTGCGACGGGCGCTCGACCCATTGCGCATCCTTGACGAAGGCGACCGCAGTGCCGCCCGAATGCACGGGCACGCGCGAGGCCGCGAGCTCCTGCGGCACCGAAGGCACGGCGACGGTGATCGTCGCCGCCACGTTCGAGCGCTGCGATTCGCCGACCGGGAGCGTCACCGCGGGCTCGAGCCGCAGCAGCGAGCCCGGTGGCTTAGCGCCGAAGGAGATGCAGCCCGACAGCGCCAGCGCGGCAAAGGGCACGCAGAGGACGGAGCGCTTGTTCATCAGGGTCCTCACTTCTTCTTCGGTTCATAGTCGGGCAGCTTGGGTGCCCCCAGCAGGCTCGACGCGCCGCCCTGGTCGAGCTTCTCGGCGACCGAGGCGAGCGACGTGGACATCACGCGCAGATCCTGGACGAGCTGGCCGATCTCGGGGATCGTCTTCTTCGACAGCGCCTGGAGCCCGGGCCGCGCGTCGCCGATCGTCGCGTCCAGCGTCTCCATGCTCTTGCGTGCCGAGGCGATGGTACGGTTGAGGTTGGCGATCGTCGGGCGCACGTCGTCGGCGACCACGCCCTTGGTCGTGTCGGCGAGCTCGCCGATCTGCTGGGTCGCCTCGCCGAACTTCTGGATCGCCACGCGCGTCTCGGCGAGCGTCGCGGCGATCTCCGGACCGCGGTCGGCAAGCGCGTCGGTGAGCCGGTTGGTGTTGGCGAGGATGCCCGCGATCGAATTCTGGTTACGGTCGCCGAGCAGCTCGGTCAGCCGCTCGGTGAGCGTCGTGAGCCGCTCGAGCAGCTTTGGCGCCGAGCTGAGCAGCGCGCCGAGCCCGCCCGCCTTGGTGGGGATCACCGGCACGCCGAGCGGGCACGCCGCGCGCGGGTTCTCGCGCGGGCATTCGATCGGCGGAGCGCCCTTCATCGCGCCGTCGAGCTGCACCGTGCTGGGTCCGGTGAAGCTGCCCTGGATCGAAGCGGTAGTGCCTTCGAGGATCGGCACGTCCGGATTCACGCTGATCCGGACGCGCACGAGGCTGGGATCGGGCTGCCAGAAGGCGATCTGCTTCACCTGCCCCGAAGGTACGCCCGAGAAGGTCACCGCCGAGCCCGGGCTGAGACCGTCGACCGCCTGGCGGAAGAAGATGTCGTACTCGCGCTCGTTGCCGCCGCCGAGCCTTGCGAGCCAGACGATGAACAGCGCGAGCACCGCGAGCAGGATCAGCACCACGGCGCCGACGAGTACATGATTCGAACGCGTTTCCATTCAGTCCCTCATGTGCCCGCGTGCGCCTTTTCGGCGCTGGCGACCGCTGCGCGTCCGCGCGGCCCGTTGAAATACTCCTGGATCCACGGGTGGTCCAACGCGAGCAATTCGTCGATGGTACCGACCGCTATGACGCGCTTGTCGGCGAGCACCGCGACGCGGTCGCAGATGGCGTAGAGCGTGTCGAGATCGTGGGTGATCAGGAAGACGGTAAGCCCCAGCGTCTTCTGGAGCGAGGCGGTGAGCTCGTCGAAGGCCGCGGCGCCGATCGGATCGAGACCCGCCGTGGGCTCGTCGAGGAACAGCAGCTCGGGATCGAGCGCCAGCGCACGCGCCAGCCCGGCGCGCTTTTTCATGCCCCCCGAGAGCTCGGCCGGAT
>DATLJJ010000023.1:0-2418 GCA_035538975.1 Sphingomonas sp.
GGCGAGTGTTGGGTGTCCTTGGGAGCCCATGGCGCGTGGACATTACCCCTCCACCGCCTTCGGCGGTCCCCCTCCCCCTCCGGGGGAGGATTTTGCTATTCGCCGCGGGCGGTGACGATGATGCGGCGGACCACGGCGTCCAGATCCGAGAGGATGTCTCTGGCAGGGATGCGGAGCACGCGTACGCCCTGAGAGCGAACCCAGGCATCGCGGCGCGTATCGTAGGTCGGCGCGTCGCCGCAGCCATGCGCTTCGCCGTCCACTTCGATCGCGAGGCAGCATTCGGGACAAAAGAAGTCGAGGACGTAGCGGCCCGCGGGATGTTGTTTGCGGAAGCGGAGGCCGGCAGGGTGCTTGCGGAGCTCGAGCCAGAGCAGCACCTCCGGCAGGCTCATTTTCCTGCGCTGCTCGCGCGCGAGGCGTTGCGTGTTTTTCGGGCCGTGCAGCATGTGGCGACTACCCCTCCACCGCCTTCGGCGGTCCCCCTCCCCCTCCGGGGGAAGATTTCAGAGTAACGCGCCTGCGTCTTCCGAACCAACTGGTTTAGCTGCGCATCCGGTCGATCAGCCAGACCAGCGCCAGCAGTGCGAGGCCCACGCCCAAGCCGCCCATGAAACCCATCGACGCCTGGCCGCGGGTCGCGCCGAAGACGGTGCCGACGATCAGGCTGAGCGCGAGGAGCGAGCCGCCGGCGAGCGGCGCGCGGGAAGGGGTGTTGGCCATGCGCGCGGCTTTGCCACGTCCCGCGGCGGGACGCCACCTGTCCCGTTGCCGGACAGGTGGCACGGCTGCGGCGGCGTGGTTAGCGGTGCTTCACCTTCGTGACCCGCGCGCGGGGCCGAAGGCGCGATCGTGGCATGGCGGTTGCCTGAATCGCAGCCCTGCGTTTCCGGAGCCTGCATGGACGAAATCCTCTACCTCGGCGACCGCGGTGACGTCGTCGACGCCACTGCGCTGATCCGCGACTTCGGCGAGGACGCCTGCCGCGAAGCCGCGGCGCGCGCCGAACGCAGCCGCGCGCTGGGCAACCACATCCATTTCTGCCGCTGGCGCCAGATCGAGCGGCTGGTGACGCTGCTCGCGGGCGAGGAGGTGTTGGGGACGGTGCAGTAGGCAGTAATTTAATCGGTAAATTCGAGGTGCTTGGCCCGTGCCGGGGCGGAGCCGAAATCGGGTTGGTGTGTTCTGTCGCGACCGCCATGCTATCCAGGGCCCGATGACCACTCCCCAGATACTGTCCGTCGCAGTGCTCGCGGCGATGATGTTGCTCTTCATCTGGGGACGCTTCCGATACGATCTGGTGGCGATCATGGCGCTGCTCGCCGGGCTGGCGGTGGGGATCGTGAAGCCCAAGGCGGCCTTCTCGGGCTTTTCCGACGACATCGTGGTCATCGTCGCATCGGCGCTGGTGCTCTCGGGCGCGGTGCAGCGATCGGGGGTGATCGAGCGCGCGATGCTGACGCTCCAGCGGCGCGTGCGCAGCGTGCAGGGCCAGCTGCTGCTGCTGACCGCGAGCGTCGGCTTCGCATCGGCGCTGGTCAAGAACATCGGCGCGCTGGCGATGATGATGCCGGTGGCGATGCAGACCGCGAAGCGATCCTCGACCACGCCCGCGGTGTTCCTGATGCCGATGTCTTTCGCGGCGCTGCTCGGCGGGCTGATCACGCTGATCGGCACCTCGCCCAACATCATCGTCAGCCGCGTGCGCGAGGAGATGACCGGCGAGCCGTTCCGCATGTTCGACTATGCCCCCGTCGGGCTGGGGCTGACCGCGGCGGGACTGGTGTTCCTGGGGCTGGGCTACCGGCTGCTGCCGCGCAACCGGCGCGCGGCGCCGACGCTGGGCGAAGCGCTCGACATCCAGGATTATGTGACCGAGGCCGAGATCCCCGCCGGATCGCCCGCGGTGGACGAGACGGTGGCCGACTTCCACCGCCGCCACGAGCATGAAGTGACCGTCACGGCGATCCTGCGCAGCAACATCCGCAGCGTGCCTTTCCCCGACACCGTGCTCGCGCCCGAGGATCTGCTGATCCTGGCGGGCGCGCCCGATGCGCTTGAGCGGGTGATCGCCGCCGACGGGCTGCAGCTCGAGGGCCAGCATCGCGAGCGTCCCGCCGGCTCGGGGCGCGAAGTGGGGGTGATCGAGGCGGTGGTGGGTACCGACAGCCCGCTGCTGGGGTTCACCGCCGGCGAGCTGGAGCTGCACGAGCGCTTCGGCGTCAATCTGATCGCCGTGTCGCGACAGGGCGAACGGCTGGCCGAGCGGCTGGGCGACATCGCGCTCGCGGCCGGCGATGTCGTGGTGCTGCAGGGGCCGATGGAGCTGCTGTTCGAGCGGCTGAGCGACCTCGGCTGCCTGCCGCTCGCCGAGCGCACGCTGCGGCTGGGGAGCGCGCGCAGCCGGTACCTGCCGCT
>DATLJJ010000024.1:0-2928 GCA_035538975.1 Sphingomonas sp.
CAAGGCCCTCAAGCTCGGCCTGCGCCCGATCGTGGTCGTCAACAAGATCGACCGTTCGGACAGCCGCGTGCAGGAAGTCCTCGACGAGGTGTTCGACCTATTCGTGACGCTCGACGCCACCGACGAGCAGCTCGACTTCCCGGTGCTCTACGCGTCGGGCCGCAACGGCTATGCCTCGGACGATCCCGATGCGCGCGAGGGCACGCTCACGCCGCTGTTCGAGAAGATCGTCGAGCACGTCCCCGCGCCGAACCTCGACCAGGACGCGCCGTTCAGCTTCCTCGTGACGCTGCTCGATCGCGACAACTTCCTCGGCCGCATTCTCACCGGCCGCGTCCAGTCGGGCACGGTCAAGATCAACCAGCCGATCCATGCGCTCGACATGGACGGCAATGTGATCGAGACCGGCCGCGCCTCGAAGATCATGACCTTCCGCGGGCTCGAGCGTGTGCCCACCGACGAAGCCAGGGCGGGCGACATCATCAGCCTCGCCGGCCTGACCGTCGCGACCGTGTCGAACACGATCGCCGACACCTCGGTCAGCGAGGCGATCCAGGCGCAGCCGATCGATCCGCCCACGCTGTCGATGCGCTTCGCCGTCAACGATTCGCCGATGGCGGGCCGTGAGGGCACCAAGGTCACCAGCCGCATGATCCGCGACCGCCTCGAGCGCGAGGCCGAATCGAACGTCGCGATCAAGGTCACCGAGAGCGCCGACAAGGACAGCTTCGAAGTCGCCGGCCGCGGCGAGCTCCAGCTCGGCGTGCTGATCGAAACGATGCGCCGCGAGGGTTTCGAGCTGGGCATCAGCCGCCCGCGCGTGCTGTTCGGCACCGACGAGAACGGCAACAAGACCGAGCCGTACGAGACGGTTGTGATCGACGTGGACGACGAGTTCTCGGGCACGGTCGTCGACAAGATGAACCAGCGCAAGGCCGAGATGACCGACATGCGGCCCTCGGGCGGCGGCAAGACGCGCATCACCTTCTCGGCGCCCTCGCGCGGCCTGATCGGCTATCACGGCGAGTTCCTCTCGGACACGCGCGGTACCGGCATCATGAACCGGCTGTTCGAGAAGTATGGCCCGCACAAGGGCAACATCGAGGGCCGAAAGAACGGGGTGCTGATCTCGAACGGCGCGGGCGAGGCTCAGGGCTATGCACTCGGACCGCTCGAGGAGCGCGGCATCCTGTTCGTCGGCCACGGCGAGGCTCTCTACGAAGGCATGATCATCGGCGAGAACGCCAAGACGGACGACCTCGAGGTCAATCCGATGAAGGCGAAGCAGCTCACCAACTTCCGCGCCTCGGGCGGCAAGGACGATGCGATCCGCCTCACCCCGCCCAAGAAGATGACGCTCGAGCAGGCGATCGCCTACATCGACGACGATGAGATGGTTGAGGTCACGCCGAAGAACATCCGCCTGCGCAAGCGCTACCTCGATCCGCACGAGCGCAAGCGCCAGAGCCGCGCCAAGGCGGCCTGAGCGACTATCGAGCCCCTCTCCTGACGGAGAGGGGCTTTTTCTTTATCCGACTCGCTTCATTCGCAACGCGGACCAATCAGCATCGATCGCGATCTGCGCTACCGGCGTGAGCCCGAAGCCGGGCGATGCAGCGTGAATGATGTCCCGATTGAGGTCGCCTGCCAGCTTCGACGTGAGCTTGGGATAGGCGATCCACAGGATCGCATCGCCGTGTGTCTGTGCCAGCAGCGGCGGCAGCCTGGCGTCGAGCGCCGCGCGGCCCTCGACGAACAGCAGTACCACTTCGGCCTCGGCCGCATCCGCGCGCGCCTCCGCGGCGCCGACCGTCGTGTCGAGCCCCGCGGGCGCGTCGATTACTGCAAGCCGCCGACTGGCCTTGACCTGGAGCCGCTCCGCGACGGGCTTGTCCGACATGTGCATCAGCTCCCTCGTGAATTCCGCCGGTCAGCTTGCCCGGCGCGGCGGCGGACGGGAAGGGGTTTCGTCGCGCGGCCGCTTGCCGCTAACGGAAGCGCGGAGAACAGGAGCAAGGGACGAATGACGATCCTCGATCGCAGAACGTTGCTGGCAGGGGCGGGATGCGGGCTGCTCGCCGCCACGAGCGCGTGGGCGCGCAATCCCGTCGTCGACGGCTGGTACGCCGATCCCGAGATCCGGATCTTCGGCAATCGCTACTGGATCTACCCGACCTTCTCCGCCGACGAGCAAGTGCCCGCGGTGCAGAGCAGCCTGACTCCCGCGCAGGTACTCCAGCGCAAGCAGCCCGGGATCTGGGCGCCCTTCCTACGACAGACCTTCCTCGATGCCTTCTCGTCGCCCGACCTTGTCAATTGGATGCGCCACCCGCGCGTGCTCGACGTCAAGGACGTGCACTGGGCGGCCTACGCGATGTGGGCGCCTTCGGTGATCGAGCATCGCGGTCGCTACTATCTGTTCTTCGGCGCCAACGACATCAAGAACGATGCCCAGCTCGGCGGAATCGGCGTGGCCGTGAGCGACCGGCCGGAGGGCCCGTTCCGGGACGCGATCGGGCGCCCGCTGATCGGCAGCATCGTCAATGGCGCGCAGCCGATCGACCAGATGGCGTTCCGCGACGACGATGGCAGCGTCTACCTTTATTATGGCGGCTGGAAGCACTGCAATGTCGTCAAGCTCGGCGCCGACCTGACCAGCGTGGTGCCGCTGCCGGGCGGAGAGACCTTCAAGTCGATCACGCCCTCGCCCGACTATGTCGAGGGGCCATTCATGCTCAAGCGCAAGGGCGTCTATTATTTGATGTGGTCCGAGGGCGAATGGACCGGGGCCGACTACAGCGTGTCCTACGCCACCGGCGGCTCGCCGCTGGGGCCGTTCACGCACCGCGGCAGGATCCTGCAGCAGGATGCGCGCATAGCACGCGGTGCCGGCCACCATTCGGCGATCAACGTCCCGGGCACCGACGA
>DATLJJ010000025.1:0-7049 GCA_035538975.1 Sphingomonas sp.
GGTGCGATAATTGCCCGAGCTGCGCCCGCCGCGCGCGAGATTCACGCAGGCCATGAAGGATGTGACGTGATGAGCGCAGAAGCTCGGGCCCCAGCCGCCCATGACGGCCGTGGTCGAATCTCCTACCAGAATGATCTTCGAGGGATCGATGCGGCGCACCGGCTCGGGCGGGCGCGCGGACGGGGCCTGGGCGGCGGCCGGGAGGGTTACGAGCGCAGCCACGGCGAGCAGCGGCGCAGCAAGGGCATACCGAGCAGTGGGAAGGCGCATTCCTCTCTCCTGTTCTTTTGCTTTGATTTTACCTGTGAAATCATGTTCTACAAGTGAGACAAGCTTGCAACAGGCGCGGAGAGGAAGAATGTCGCACCCATCGCTGTTTCCCCTGACGAGGCGCGGTGCGCTGGGCCTGTTCTCCGCGGGGGCGGCGCTTGCCGGCGGTGCGGCACGGGCGGCGCCGCGGACGCGGCGGGGCAACCCGAATCTGCTGTGGTACGAGCGCCCTGCCCAAGAATGGACCGAAGCGCTGCCGGTGGGCAACGGCCGGATCGGCGCAATGATTTTCGGCGGTATCGCTGGCGAGCGCCTTCAGCTTAACGAGGACACGCTCTGGGCGGGTGCACCCTATGATCCGGTGAATCCCCGGGCGAAAGCCAATATGGGGCAGCTCCGCAAGCTGATCTTCGACGGCAAATATGCCCAGGCAGAGGCCTTCGCGAACGCCAATGTGATGGCGACGCCGCTGCGCCAGGCAGCGTTCCAGACCGTCGGCAGCCTGACGATCGCTATGCCCGGCATCGACGAGACCTCGGCCACGGGATACCGGCGCTCGCTCGACATCGACAGTGCGGTCGCCGAGACCGAATTCACGGTGGGTGGCGTCACCTGGCGCCGCCGTGTGGTCGCCTCTCCGGTCGATCAGGTGATTGCGGTCCATCTCTCCGCCAGCCGGCGCGGGGCGATCAACTGCCGGCTGGGCTTCAACTCGCCGCTCAAGCAATGGCAAGTCGCGGCCGAGGCGAACGACACGCTGGTGATGGCGGGACGTAACGACCGCCACGGCGACATCCCCGGCGCGCTGCGCTTCGAGGCGCGGCTGCTGGCGCGTCCGAAGGGCGGGCGCGTCTCGCAAGCCGGGCAGGAGCTGGTGGTCGAGGGCGCCGACGAACTGACCCTGTTCATAGCTATGGCGACCAGCTATCGCCGCTTCGACGATGTGAGCGGCGATCCGACCGCCATCACCAGCGAGCAGATCGCCAAAGCCTCACCGCGCACCTTCGCGACGATCGCGTCGGCCGCCACCGCCGAGCACCGCCGGCTGTTCCGACGCACGACGATCGACCTGGGCTCGAGCCCGGCCGCGGCGCTTCCGACCGACGCGCGCATCCGCCAGTCCGAGACGGTGAACGACCCCGCGCTCGCGGCGCTCTACTTCCAATATGGCCGTTATCTGCTGATCAGCTCGTCGCGGCCGGGCAGCCAGCCCGCCAATCTGCAGGGCATCTGGAACGACAAGCCCAATCCGCCATGGGGTGGCAAGTACACGATCAACATCAACACCGAGATGAACTACTGGCCGGCCGAGCCGACCAACCTGCCCGAATGCGTCGAGCCGCTGATCCGCATGGTGCGCGAGATCGCAGTGACCGGCGCACGCACTGCGCGCGACATGTATGGCGCGCGCGGCTGGGTCTGCCACCACAACACCGACCTGTGGCGCGCCACCGCGCCGATCGACGGGGCGAAGTTCGGGCTCTGGCCGATGGGAGGCGCATGGCTCTGCACGCATTTGTGGGAGCATTACGAGTACAACCCTGACCGGGCGTATCTCGCGTCCATCTACCCGATCCTGAAGGGCGCATCGCAGTTCTTCCTCGACACGCTGCAGGTCGATCCCAAGACCGGGCATCTGGTCACCAACCCGTCGATCTCGCCCGAGAACAGCCATGGTCATGGCTCGTCGCTGATCCATGGGCCTACGATGGACATGCAGATCCTGCGCGACCTGTTCGACCAGACCGCGGCGGCGGCACGCATTCTGGACGAGGACGCCGCCTTTGCCGGCGAGGTCACCGCGGCACGCAAGCGGCTGCTGCCGATGAAGGTCGGCAGCCAGGGCCAGCTCCAGGAATGGCCCGAGGACTGGGACGCCAACGCCAACGACATCCACCATCGCCACGTCTCGCACCTCTATGGGCTCTACCCGAGCTGGCAGATCGACGTGGACCGCACGCCCGAACTGGCGCGCGCGGCGCAACGCTCGCTCGAGATTCGCGGTGACAAGGCGACGGGCTGGGCGACGGCGTGGCGGATCAATCTGTGGGCGCGGCTGCGCGACGGAAATCGCGCGCATTCGATCCTGCGCTTCCTGCTCGGGCCCGAGCGCACCTATCCCAACATGTTCGACGCGCACCCGCCGTTCCAGATCGACGGCAATTTCGGTGGCGCAGCGGGCATCGCCGAAATGCTGGTGCAGAACCAGGGAGAGGAAATCCGCCTGCTGCCCGCCTTGCCCGCGGCCTGGCCCACGGGCGCAGTCACCGGACTTCGCACGCGCGGCGGCTGCCTGATCGATCTCAGCTGGCGTGGCGGCCGGCTCGAGACGGCGCGGATCCGCGGCAGCGTGGAGGGACGCCGGATCGCCCGGCTAGGCGACGCGCAGCGCGAAATTGCCGTGCGTCCGGGCCGCGAAGTGCGCCTCAGGCTACGCGATTTCGCGCGAGCCTAGGCGCCCTCCGTCCAGCCGAGGCCGTGCGAGATGCGCCGTGCTGCGACGCGCAGCAGCTGGCGTGTCTCCTCCATGTCGGTCTTCTGCGAGCCGTCGATGGTGACGAGGAACGGCACGGTGAGCGCGGCGGCCACGCCATTGTCGAAGCCGAAGACGGGGTAGCTCATGTCGGTCACGCCTGCCGTGCGGACGCTCGGCTGCATCTCGTGACCCTGGATGCGCACGACTTCGAGCCGCTCGCGAAGCCGGTCGATCGAGAGGCTCGCCGGCCGCGGCAGCACTGCGAGCAGGCGTTCGCGGCGCTCCTCGGGGGCGAAGGCCAGCAGGACGTGCCCGGAACAGCTGGTGATGAGATCGACGCTCGCGCCGAGCCGCATCCCGAATCCCACGGGGCCGATATTCTCCTGCCGCTGGACGACCATGCCGCGCTCGTCGCCGCGCACCACGAGATGGCACGACTGGTTCGTCTGCGCGGAGAGGTCATGCATGATCGGGGCGGCGACGTTGGTGAGCTCCTGTGCGGGCGTAGCGCGAAAGGCGACGTCGAGCACCTTGTAGGTCACGCGGAACTTGTCGTTGTCGGGGTCGCGATGAAGCCAGCCGCGCCGCTCCATCACGATAATCACGCGAAAGACTTCGCTGATCGAGCGACCCAGGCGTTGCGCGATCTCGCTGATTGTCAGCGGAGCGGCGCTGGAGGCGAGCAGCTCGAGAATGTCGATGCTCTTCTCCAGCGCGGGCGCCGAATAGACCTTTCCCCCGCCTGCGTTGGGCGCCGCGTCAGCGTTGTCGTCGGGCTTGGCCATGGCGTTTCCTATCGATCCGTTGCGCGCCCGGCAACGCGGAGTTGGGCTTGCGTGGATTCCTTTATGGAAATAGGTTCCAGATATGAAAGTTGCTTTCCCGGCCCGACGGCGGTGCACCCTGGTCTGTTGCGTATTGGGGCATTCCGTCCCGGGACACGTCCGGCGATGATGGAAGTCGTCGTCTGCGCCGAACCGGGCGTGCTGGTAAGGGATCGGCGTGCACGGCCGGTCAGAGAGGCCGGGCAGGTGCTGGTCCGCGTCCGGCGCGCGGGCATGTGTGGCACCGACTATCACATCTACCGCGGCAGCCAGCCCTACGTCGCCTATCCGCGGATCATCGGACACGAACTCGCGGGCGAGATCGTCGAGGGCGACGAGCAGGGCCGCTTCGTGCCTGGCGCGACCGTGTGCATCATGCCCTATCTATCCTGCGGCTCCTGCGTGGCCTGCCGGCAGGGCAAGACCAATTGCTGCACCCGGATAGAGGTGCTGGGGGTCCACCGCGACGGCGGTCTGGCGGAATATCTCGCCGTCGATGCACGCTTCGTGGTCGACGCCGGCGGGCTGAGCCTCGATCAGGCGGCGATGGTGGAGTTCCTGTCGATCGGCCGGCATGCCGTCGAACGCGCGCAAGTTTCTACCGGGCAGAAGGTGCTGGTCGCGGGGGCCGGCCCCATCGGCATGGCCGTTACGCTCTTCGCGGCGCGGCGCGGCGCCGAGGTGACCGTGCTCGACGGCAATCGCGCGCGCGCGGCCTTCTGTGCCGATGTGCTCGGCGCCCGGCACCACATCGCGCTTGACGCCGCGACCCACGATGGCCTTTCCCGAGCGAGCGGCGGAGACTGGTTCGACGTTGTATTCGACGCGACCGGCAGCGCCGCCGCGATCGAGGCGGGCTTCGCCTACGTCGCGCACGGCGGCAGCTATGTGCTCGTCTCGGTCGTCCCGAACGAGATCCGCTTCAGCGATCCCGATTTCCACCGGCGCGAGATGACGCTGCTCGGCAGCCGCAACGCCACGCTTTCCGACTTTGCCGCCGTCATCGAAGTGATCCGCGCCGGAGAGGTTCCGACCGAAGCCATGCACACGCACAGCGGGCCGCTCGCGGAATTGCCTGGCCTGATGAAGGACTGGATGGCTCCGGAAGCAGGTGTCATCAAGGCGATCGTCGAGATTTGAGAAGAACGCGCGAGCCCCGGGGCAACCGGGCGGCCGATGCAGGAGAGGGACGCATGAACGAGTTGAGCCGCCGCGGCTTTCTTGCGGCGACGGGAGCGGGGCTCGCTGCTTCGTTCATTCCTTCGACCCATGCGGCTCCGGTTCTGGGCGAGATTCCAGACGACGGCTGGCGGCTGTGGATCGATCGCGAGGCCAAATACGAGCAAGATCGCATCTTCCTGCCGGCCGAGGTCGATCTGGCCGCGCTGCCGGTCAACCCGCCGACAGGCGGGTGGGAAGCGCTGTGGAACGCCGCCGCACTTCCGGTGACGCTGCCCACCACCGTGGAAGAGCATTTCTGGGGCGCCTTCGGACAGCGGCCCTACACGGGCGACGAATATCGCTACGCCGCGGACGACCCCGTGCCGCAGAACGGCGCGTATCGTGGTGTTTCCTGGTGGTATCGCGAGATCGACGTACCGGCCTCGGCGAGGGGCAAGCGGCTGCTCCTGCATATCCGCGGGGCGCGGCTGCGCGCCGAAGTGTTCCTCAACGAGAAGCTGGTCGGCTACTCGATCATGTCTGAGCTGCCGATCCACTGCGATCTGACCGCGGCGATGCGGCCGGGACAGGCGAACCGGCTGGCGATCCGCATCACCAATCCCGGCGGGCGCTTCGACTGGCGTGATTCGACGACGATGATGTGGGGAGCGGCCAAGCTCTTCGCCTCGCACGGCTTCGGCGGGATCGATCGCGGCATGACGCTGAGCGCGCATCCGCTGGACGCGCACATACGCGACGCGTGGGTCCTTAACACCCCGAACCCGCGCGAAGTGACGGCGCACATGGAAGTCGCCTTCGCCCGGCCTCCGCGCAACATCGAGGCGCTGCGTCGCCGTGCCACGATCGCGCTGCTCGATGCGCAGGGAGGGGTGCGGCCCGCGTCGGCGAAGCTCGAGACGCTGCGGCTCGACGGTGATGTCGCGACCGTGGTCTTCCGCGTGCGCGCCGACGACGCTTCGCTGTGGGATCTCGCGACGCCCGTGCTGCACCGGATGCGCTTCGGCTGGGGCGAGGACGAACGGAGCGTCGAATTCGGCTTCCGCTGGTTCGGCGTCGACGGCGTGGGCACCAACGCGCTGCTCCGCCTCAACGGGCGGCGCGTGAAGCTCTATTCTGCGATCTCCTGGGGTTATTGGGGCTACAACGGCCTCTGGCCGACGCGCGAACTGGCCGAGCGCGAAGTCACTTCGGCCAAGGCGCTGGGACTCAACTGCCTCCATTTCCACCGCAACGTGGGCAAGGAAGAAGTCTTCGCCGCGCAGAACCGAATGGGGCTGCTGCGCGTGATGGAGCCGGGCGGCGGGCGCCACGGCATCGGCCGCGACCTCAAGCCGGGCGAGCAGCTATCGAACGCCGACCGGTTCAGCCGCGATTTCATGGTGGCGAAGTGCGTCGCGATGGCGCGGACCTTCCGCTCCAACCCCAGCCTCGTCCAGTACACGCTGCAGAACGAGATCGGCGCCAACCTCGCCAATCCCGACGTGCAGCGGATTCTCAAGGCGATCCACGATACCGACCCCAGCCGGACGGTGATCCTCAACGACGGCTTCGTCCAGCGCGGCGCGGCGCAGGCGATGTACCTGCCGTACAGCGACCATTATTATCGCTCGGACGTCGAGCAATGGGGCGGCTGGTGGGTCAATCACCAGGGTGCCGGCGACCAGTGGTACGACAAATTCTACCAGTCGAAGGACGAATATATCCATCGCCAGACAGGCAAGCCCTTCATCGTCGAATTCGGCGAGATGCAGGGGTGCGCAGTGGCGGACAACCACGCGAAAATGGTCGCCGAGATCGAGGCGCGTGGCGGCAAGTCCTACGATATCGAGGACCATCGCGCGATCCTGCGCGAGACCGACGCGTTCCTCGACAAATGGGGTTTTCGAAAGGCCTTCCTGATCGCGGAGAGCCTGTTCCTGTCGATCGGGCGCAAATGCTACGACGCCTGGGAGAACTACCACGAGAACATCCGCATCGGCGACGAAGTGGACGTTGCGGCGATCAGCGGCTGGGAGACCACCGCGATCGAGAACCACTCGGGGATCGTCGACAACCTGCGCCACTTCAAGGCCGATCCGGAGATCGTCCGCCGCAGCCTGCTGCCGGTCCGCCCCTGCGCCAAGCAACGGCAGCTGGTGTATCGGGATGGCGAAAGCGCGCTGCTCGATCTTTATTTCTTCAATGACACCGGTGTACATGTCCCGGGCGAGTTGCGGCTGGCGATCGTGACTCCCGGTGGGGCGGAGCAAGCGGTGGGAAGCTATTCGGTGCCGGCGCACCAGCCTGACGTGTTCCGT
>DATLJJ010000026.1:0-2552 GCA_035538975.1 Sphingomonas sp.
GGAGCCTTTCCTTCGAGCAGTCGAACGATCTTGTCGGACGCGAGTGCCGCAGCCTCGACCACATCCTTCGGCGCGCCCTTCGGCATTAGCAGCGTATCGCGCAGCTTGCCATTCACCTGCACGGCGATCGTCACTTCATCGTCGACGAGCAGCGCGGGATCCACGTCGGGCCAGGCCGCGTCAGCGATCAGGCCGTCCTGACCCATGGCGGCCCAGGCCTCCTCGGCGATATGCGGCACCATCGGCGCTACGATGCGCACCAATGTGCGGATCGCGGCGGTGCGCGACGCGGATGCCGGCGCCTTCTCGATCGCGTTGACCAGCTCATAGAGCTTGGCGACCGCCTTGTTGAAGGCCAGCCCCTCGATGTCCTCGGCCACGCCCGCGATCGTGCGGTGGAGCCGCTTGTCGAGATCCTTGTCCTCGCCTCCGGCGTCCTCCAGTCCGTCGAACAGCCGCCAAAGCCGGTTCACGAAGCGCCAGGCACCTTCGATTCCGCTCTCGCTCCACTCGAGATCGCGCTCGGGCGGGCTGTCGGAAAGCATGAACCACCGCGTCGCGTCGGCGCCGTACTGGTCGACGATCTCGGTCGGGTCGACGGTGTTCTTCTTCGACTTCGACATCTTCTCGACGCGGCCGACGATCACGTCCGCGCCGGTCTCGGCAAGGAAGGCGGTCCCGTCACCACGACGCGAGATCTGCGTCGGCTCGAAGTAGGTCTTGCGCTCGACGCCTTCGTGCGTCTCCAGCTGATAATAGCTGGCGTGGGTCACCATGCCCTGCGTGAACAGCCCCGCGAAGGGCTCGGCCACGGCGAGCTTGCCCATGTGCTGGAGCGCGCGGGTGAAGAAGCGCGCGTAGAGCAGGTGCAGGATCGCGTGCTCGACGCCGCCGATGTACTGGCCGACGGGCAGCCATTGCTCGGCAATGGCCTTGTCGAACGGCCTGTCCGCGGGCTGGCTGGCGAAGCGGATGAAATACCACGACGAATCGACGAAGGTGTCGAGCGTGTCGGTCTCGCGCCGCGCCGTCGCGCCGCATTTCGGGCAGCCGACGTGCTTCCACGTCGGATGCCGGTCGAGCGGATTGCCGGGGACGTCGAAGCTCACGTCTTCGGGCAGCACCACGGGAAGCTGGTCCCTGGGCACCGGCACGGGCCCACAGGCTTCGCAGTGGATGATCGGGATCGGCGTGCCCCAATAGCGCTGGCGGCTCACGCCCCAGTCGCGCAGGCGCCACACGGTCGTGCCGGTGCCCCAGCCGCCTTCTTCGGCGCGGCGGATCACTTCGCGCTTGGCGTCGGCAACGTCCATGCCATTGAGGAAATGCGAGTTCACCAGCGTGCCGGGGCCGGTCCACGCCTCCGCATCGGTGAATTCGGGCGCGGTCTTTTCGCCTTCGGAGACGACGCGGCGGATCGGCAGGCCGTATTTGCTCGCGAATTCGAAGTCGCGCTGGTCGTGCGCGGGCACGCCGAAGACGGCGCCCGTGCCATAGTCCATCAGCACGAAGTTGGCGATGTAGACGGGCAAATCCCAATTGGAATCAAAGGGATGTGCCGCACGGATGCCCGTGTCGAGCCCCAGCTTCTCCTGCGTCTCGATCTCGGCCGCGCTGGTGCCGCCCGCCTTGCACTGCTCGACGAACGCCGCAACCTCGGGCTTCTCGGCCGCGAGCGCCTGCGCGATCGGGTGGTCGGCGGCGATCGCGACGAAGCTCGATCCGAAGATCGTGTCGGGACGCGTGGTGAAGACCTCGACTTCACCCCCGGTCGAGAGCTTGAAGCGGAACTGCAGCCCCTCGGACTTGCCGATCCAGTTCTCCTGCATCAGCTTGACCTTGTCGGGCCAATGCTCGAGCCCGTTCAGGCCTTCCAGCAGTTCGTCTGCGAATTGGGTGATCTTGAGGAACCATTGGCTGAGCTTCTTGCGCTCGACGAGCGCGCCCGAACGCCAGCCGCGCCCGTCGATCACCTGCTCGTTGGCGAGCACGGTCATATCGACCGGGTCCCAGTTGACCGCCGATTCCTTGCGATAGACCAGCCCCGCCTCGAACATGTCGAGGAACAGCGCCTGTTCCTGGCCGTAATAATCGGGTTCGCAGGTGGCGAGCTCGCGCGTCCAGTCGAGCGCGAAGCCCAGGCGCTTGAGCTGCGCCTTCATCGTCGCGATGTTCTGCCGCGTCCACGCGCCGGGATGGACCTTCTTTTCCATCGCCGCATTCTCGGCGGGCATGCCGAAGGCGTCCCAGCCCATCGGATGGAGCACTTCCATGCCGCGCATCCGGCGGAAGCGCGCGAGCACGTCGCCCATCGTATAGTTGCGCACATGCCCCATGTGGATGCGCCCCGACGGATAGGGGAACATCTCGAGCACGAAGCTCTTGGGCTTGGGGCTGTCATCGCGCGCGGCAAAGGTGCGGCGTTCGTCCCACGCCTTCTGCCACGCCGCGTCCGCCTTGAGCGGGTTGAAACGCGACGCCATCTTACTGTCCTGTCGTCTTCGTCTTAGTCGTTGACGATCGCGGCCCGGCGCAGGTCACGGGCGCGGGTG
>DATLJJ010000027.1:0-2082 GCA_035538975.1 Sphingomonas sp.
CGTCCAACGCCGTCTTTAGGCTGCCCGGAGGAATGTCGAAGCTTCGCTGGCGCGCCTGCGCGGGCACCGCGATTGCGAACATACAGGCGCTGGCGGCGAGCGCCGCAGCGAGGCTGGTGGACCTCATCCTCTTCCCCCTTATCGTGCGGGCGCTCCATCAGCCACCCGTCATGGGGATAGAGACAATCGACTTCCCGACCGCTGTAATGTCATTTCCGAATTTTGACCGCGCTGTCGCTTTCCTCGATCTCGAGTGCATAGGCATCGCGCAGCAGCCGTGCGAAAGCGACCGGCTCCAGCGCCGGAAAGGTGCCGCCGATGCGGATCCCGGCAGCATCGGTGTCGACGACGATCTTCTTTCGATTGTAGCGGTTGAACTCCAGCGCGATGTCGCCGAGCCGCTCGTGATCGAAGCTCAGCATCCCCTCGCGCCACGAGAGCGCCTGCTCCACGCGTTCAGGAGATATCGAGGTGATTAGCGTCGCCGCCCCGTCGCTCAGCGCACCGCCGCCGGCAGTGACGATCGCCGGGCGCGCCGCGGTGGCATGATCGGCATTGTCGACCCGTACCCGCCCCTCGCGAACCCAGACGGTGACCTTGTCCCCGACGCGGCGCACCGAGAATTTGGTGCCCAGAACAGTGATCTCCCGCGGGCCGGCATGCACAACGAATGGCACCCCGTCGCGGTGCGCCACCTCGAAGAATGCTTCGCCCTTGTCGAGCCAGACCGCGCGACGATCTCGCGCGATTGCAGTCCGCACTCTGGTGTCGGTGTTGAGCTCGACGCGGCTGCCATCGGAAAGCCCGAGCGCGCGATGCCTGCCCACTTCGGTGGCGAAGGTCGCCGTTGCGACGACTGGCTCCCCGGCGCCCGGACGCACCTCGTGCAGACTCAGGCCGATAACGACTGCTGCAGAGGCCGCCAGCGCGGTCAACGCGGCCCATGTTCGCGGTCGCTGCCGCGGGCCGAACGCGCGTCGCCGCCGGGCAACGCGGGTGCCGCCTCCAAGTGCGGCAATGCGATCGACCTCGCGCCAGCTATGCTCGAGCCGCCAGAAGGCGGCCTTGTTCAGGTCCGATTTCGCGAGCCAGGCATCAAGCGCCGCCTGGTCGCGATCCGACCAGTCGTCCCGCTCGCGCGCGAGGATCCAGGCAGCGGCGCGATCCCTGGCGGAACGGGCGTCGGTCATCCCCCGCTCCTTTTCGCGCGCCCTGCCCCATATCTGCGCCGGACGATCTTGCCGGCGCCGCCGAGCATGTGATCCGCAAGCGCCTTCATGCCCATTGCGAGCTGATGATTCACCGCATCTTTGCCGATGCCGAGTCGCTCCGACGTCTCGGCGACATCCAGCCCGTGCACTTTGCGCAGCAGCACGATCTCGCGGACACGCGGTGACAATTTATCGATCCCGGCCTGAACGCGCCGCAATGCGTCGCGCGCGTGCAACTGGCGTTCAGCTTCGAACATGTCGACTTCGGCAACAACGGTCTCGAGGTCCGCAACCAGATCAAAAGACACGATCCGCGCCCGCTTGGCGCGATTGATCAGGTGATTGCGGGCCACAGCGAACAAATAGCCCGGTGTGTGGTGCGGAATCGCGTTCCTGGCGCCGGCGATGGCGAGTTCATAGACGTCGTGCATCAGGTCCGTCGCGTCGTCTGTCACGGGCCAGTTCCGCCGGATGAAACGCAGCAGCGATGGTTCAAGAGGCAGCACCTCCCGGCAAAACCACTCCCGAACCGCCGCGTCCCTGTCCAATTGTCTCGTCCGTTGCCGCCGCCCATTGCAGCCCTTTGTGAACCAGGACAATCTGCCTCTGATAATCTGTAATCGAAATCGCGAAGTCGCGCCAAACCGCCACGGACTTCAGCCGCCGGGCCGCGCGCCGCCGGTCATTTTTCGTCTGAAGAACCGCGAAAGCTGCAGGCGCCGACATTTCGCCCCGGAAAGCGGACGCCAATGGCCGGCGGCTAGCAACCGCCCGAACAGCAGCGGCTTTGCCCGGGGTCGCTCAACCCCCCGCAGCGCGGCGGCCGCACTGGGCTGACGCATGGCCCGTGTCCGTAGTTTCGCGAGGGGCG
>DATLJJ010000028.1:0-3220 GCA_035538975.1 Sphingomonas sp.
CTGATCCCGCTCACCCGAAAAGCGTATCTGCCAGCAGCTTGACGTTCAAAATCACGATGACGCTCGCGACGATCCACGCGACCGCGGCGACTGACATCGGGATCGCGAACTTGCCCATCTTGCGGCGATCGGAGACGAAACGGACCAGCGGGATAACGGCGAAGGGCAGCTGCATCGAGAGCACGACCTGGCTGAACACAAGCAGATCAGCCGTGCCGCGCTCGCCATAGATCGCCGTGACCACGATCACCGGGATGATGGCGATGCCGCGCGTGAGCAGGCGGCGCGCCCAGCTCGGAAGGCGCAGGTCGAGGAAGCCTTCCATCACGATCTGGCCGGCGAGCGTCGCCGTCACCGTCGAATTCAGGCCGGAAGCAAGCAGCGCCACCGCAAAGAGAGTCGAGGCAATGCCGAGGCCAAGCAACGGCGAGAGCAGCTCGAATGCCTGGCCGATCTCGGCCACGTCGGAATGGCCGCTCTTGTGGAAGGTCGCGGCAGCGACGACGAGGATCGCGGCGTTGATGAACAGCGCAAGCATCAGGGCGATCGTGGAGTCCGTCGTAGCCCATTTGATCGCTTCGCGCCGGCCGGTGTCGTTGCGCTCATAGGCCCGCGTCTGCACAATCGAGGAGTGCAGGTACAGGTTGTGCGGCATCACGGTCGCGCCGATGATGCCGATCGCGATGTAGAGCATGTCGGAGTTGGTGAAGATCTCGCTCGTCGGCACAAAGCCGCGCAGAACCTCCGCGACAGGCGGGGCCGCAGCTGCGATCTGGACCGCGAAGCAGACCGCGATCACCACGAGCAGCGCGATGACGAAAGCCTCGAGAAAACGGAAGCCGCGGTTCATCAGGAGCAGCAGCAGGAAGGCGTCGAGCGCGGCGAGCAGCGCGCCGCCGATCAGGGGGATGCCGAACAGCAGTTTGAGCGCGATAGCGGTGCCGATCACCTCGGCGAGATCGCAGGCGATGATCGCCGCCTCGCAGGCGAGCCAGAGCAGGAAGTTCACCGCCGGCGGATAGGAGGCGCGGCAGGCCTGAGCGAGGTCGCGGTCGGTGACGATGCCGAGCCGCGCTGCCAGCGACTGCAGCAGAATCGCCATCAGGTTCGAGAGCAGGATGACGGAGAGCAGCGTGTAGCCGAACTTCGAGCCTCCGGCGAGGTCCGTCGCCCAGTTGCCGGGGTCCATGTAGCCGACGGAGACGAGATAGCCGGGACCGACAAAGGCCAGCAGCCGCCGCGACCAGTGGCCGGCAACCGGGATCGAGACCGTGGAATTGACCTCGGCAAGGCTCTTCGTGGTGGGCGCATCAGAACGCCAGCCGCTGGCGGGCTGGCTCAAGGCTTCGGTCAGGTCGGGTGATCGGGCATCCATGCGGCCAGAATACCCAACTTTGTTCTTATTGCAACTCATTTGCAACTGCATCTAGCCGCAGCAATTTCTCAGGCGGCCCGTAGCGGCTTGTCGGGAAGCGGGTGGGTCTGCTGGTCCTCAGGAGCGCACATTGAACAAATTCGACTTTGCAGGATATGCGCCATGTCAATGCCAGCTCGCCTCCCGGATACGTTCAACCGCCTCGCCTGGTCCAACCTCGCGGCGCAGTCGGCCGAGCAGATCGCATTGGCTGCGGCCCCCATCGTCGCGGTGCTCACGCTCGGCGTGGCGGAAGGCCGGACCGGCCTGTTGCAGACCGCGCTGACCCTGCCCTTCGTTATCTTCGCCATTCCGGCCGGCCTGCTCGCCGACCGTATCTCCCGCCGCGCGCTGATGGCGGCAGCCGAGGCGCTGCGGGCGGCGGCCCTTGCGGCCATCGTGCTGCTGCTCGCGCTCGGCGCGCTCAATCTCCCGCTGCTCGCGCTGCTCGGCTTCGCTGCCGTGTGCGGCACCGTTGTCTACAGCGTAGCCGCGCCGGCGCTGGTGCCTTCGCTGGTGAGCTCGGACCTCCTGCCGGCGGCCAATGCTCGCATCGAGCTCGCGCGCACCATCGCCTTCGCCAGCGGCCCCGCACTCGGCGGCGCACTGGTGGGATGGTGGGGCGCGAGCCCGGCCTTCGGTTTCGCTGCGGCGCTGTCGGCGATTGCCGTCGTGCTCCTCTCCGGCATCTACGAGCCGGCCCGCGCGCCTGCGCCGCGGCGCCATCCCTTACAGGACATCCGCGAGGGCGCGGCGTTCGTGTTTCGCCACCCGCTGCTGCGGCCGGTGTTCATCACCCAGTTCATCTTCAACACCGGCTGGTTCCTGCAGATCGCCGTATTCGTGCCCTACGCCGTACGCCATCTCGGCCTCACGGCTTTGGGCGTCGGCACCGTGCTGACCATGTACGGCGTCGGCATGGTGATCGGCGCGCTGGTTGCCACGCGCGTGATGCGGCGCCTCTCCTTCGGCACCATCGTCGGCCTCGGACCGGTAACCGGCTTCGTCGCGGCGTTGGTGATGGCGCTGACGGTGCCGCTCCCCTCGCCCTGGCTCGCGGCCTTCAGCTTCTTCCTGCTCGGCGTCGGTCCGATCCTGTGGGTGATCTCGACCACCACGCTGCGCCAGTCCGTGACGCCGCCGCGCCTGCTCGGCCGCGTCTCCGCCATCAACATCATGAGCTACGGCGCCCGTCCGCTCGGCTCGGCGCTGGGCGCCGTCGTCGGCGGGCTCTGGAGCGCGGAGGCCTGCCTCTATCTCGCCGCCGCCGTGTTCGGCGTGCAGGCGCTGGTGATCCTGCTGTCGCCGGCAGTGTCGCTCGATCGGCAGCCGGACATGGTCGGGGACGAAGCGGCGGTGCGGTGCTAGTTTGACCGTCAGTGCGAGCGAAGCGATCAATCCGGGCTTCCCGCGGAGGAGGTCTGGATTGCTTCGTCGCAAGAGCTCCTCGCCATGACGGAGTATGTGTGGGCAGCCTGTCCTAACCCGCCAGGTAACGCTCGTAGCTCCCCATCACCGGCTCGTTCGCATCGACCTCCGGATCCAGCGTGTAGAGATCCTGCGCGCGGCCGATGCCGCGCAGCGCGTAGCGGCCGGTCGAGACGAGATAGCGGCGGCCGGCTGCATCGAGACCCTTGTAGAACTCGGATGAGGCCAGCAGCTCCCGGTCCACCGAGCGGCTCATCGAGGCGATGCGGCTGACCTCGTTCACGGTCGGGCCGACCACGGTGAAATCAAGCCGGTCCTCGCTTCCGATGTTGCCGTAAAAGACCTCGCCGACATGAAGGCCGATATAGGCCGACGTGA
>DATLJJ010000029.1:0-4875 GCA_035538975.1 Sphingomonas sp.
CGAACTTGCCTTCTTCGGGCTCGATCAGCTCCCAGCTCACCGGCGCGATCACCGTGTTGAGGTGCATCGCCTTGAGCTTCTGCCAGTAAGGGCCCAGCCACTCGCGGTTCGACGCGCTCGAATTGCCGAGCTCGCCCCCGAGCACGAGGAACGGCTTGCCCTCGACGAGCAGCTGCCCGTCCTTGACTTGCGGAATCTGGGCGGCGGCGGGGGCTGCGGCGAACAGCAGCAGCAACGGGGCAAGGCGGCGCAACATGGCGGCTCGTGTCGCCGGGGGGAGGGAACTCGTCAAGCGCCGAGGCCTTTCTGTTGCTCCAGTGAAGGTGACCCGATGACGCTCCAGCCGCAACACAGCCTGAGCGAGGCCGAACGGCAGCATGCCCTCGGCCAGGTGGTCACCGAGGGCGCCTTCGCCGCCGCCGCGACGGCGCTGACCAGCGGCGTGATCCTCACCGCGCTCGCGATGCACCTCGGCGCCTCCAATCTGGTGATCGGCGTGCTGGCGAGCGCGCCCTTCCTCGGCCAACTGCTCCAGGCGCCCGCGATCCTGCTCGTCGAGCGGCTGCGGCAGCGCAAGCTGATCTCGGTGATCGGCGGGCTCGCCGGGCGCGTAATGATGGCGCTGATGGCGCTCTCACCCTTCCTGCCGCCGGACATGGGGATCGCCGCACTGGTGCTGGCGCAGCTCATCCTCTGCAGCATGAGTGCGGTGGGCAGCTGCGCGTGGAACGCCTGGATGCGCGACCTCGCCCCCGAGGACCGGCTCGGCTGGGTCTTCTCGCGCCGTACGGCTTACGCAGCGTCGGTGAGCCTCTTCGCGGGCATCGCCGCCGCGATCGTGCTCGACCGCACGACCGAAGGCTCGGCGTGGCGCAGCATCATCTTCGGCGCGCTATACGGCCTGGGCTTCCTTGCCGGCCTGGTCAGCGCGTGGCTGACCTCGCGCATCCCCGAGCCCGCCATGCCGCCGCGGCCCGAGGTGCAGCTCGGCCTGATCGGGCTGCTGCGCGAGCCGCTCGCCGATCGCAACTTCCGCCGCCTCACCGTTTTCCTCGCGAGCTGGCAGTTCGCGATCAACCTCGCCACGCCCTTCTTCACGGTCTTCATCGTCCGCCAGCTCGGCTTCGACATGACCTTCGTGATGGTGCTGAGCGTGGTGAGCCAGCTCGCCAACCTGGTGGCGCTGCGCAACTGGGGAGCGCTCGCGGATCGCTTCGCCAACAAGTCGGTGCTGCTCGTCGCCGCGCCGACCTACATCGTCTGCATCGTCGCGATGATCGGCGCCTCGCAGATGGCGCACGGGCCGTGGCTGATCGCCTATCTGGTGGTGCTGCACCTGTTCATGGGCTCGGCGGTGGCCGGCGCGACGCTCGCCACGACCAGCATCGCCCTCAAGCTTTCGCCCAAGGGTCAGTCGACCGCCTATGTCGCGACCGCGGGCCTCGCCACCGCCGTCGCCGCGGGCGTGGCGCCGATCCTCGGCGGCGCATTCGCCGACTTCTTCGCCGCGCGCCAGTTCGAGCTGCTGCTGCGCTGGACGAGCCCGGAGGGCGTGGCGATCGTATCGCCGCTGCGCCTGTCGCAATGGGATTTCTATTTCCTGATCGCCGGCGCGCTGGGCCTCTATGCGCTGCACCGGCTGACGCTGGTGCGCGAAAAGGGCGAGATCAAGCGGCGCGAGATGCTCCAGCAGGTCATCCACCAGACCCGTCGCACCGCGCGCAACGTCTCCACCGTCGCGGGACTGCGCACCCTCACCTACCTGCCTGCCACGCTGCTCCGCGACGCCGAGGTCCGCGCACGTTTCCTGCGGCTCCAGCGGCGGCGAATAAGGCAGACGCGACGGGCAACAATTCCCGTCTAGCACGGTTGTGGTGGGCATGGCCGACGTCGAACCGCTTCCCACCCGCTCCGGCACCGGCAAGCTTCCGGGAGTAAGCCCTAACCTGTTGCTCCTGCGGGAGGAATTGCGCTCGGGCGCGATGAGGAAAGTTGCAGAGCTCGCGCTCGGCGATCTGGAAATCGAAGTGTCCGCCGGGCACGATTCGCTCTGGGCGATCATCCGGCGGCCCGAAAAGGGCGGCCTGGCGCTGCGCGCCGCGCATGCGCTGGGGGGCTGCTCCAACATCCGCACGCCGAAGCCGCAGGAAGGCGAAGCGCTGCGCGTCGAATTCTCTTCCGCCATCGGCCGGCACCTCGTCACTTTCCGGCTGCAGGAAGATGCGCTGCCGGTGCTGCGCGTGATCAGCCGCCTGACGCCCGCGGTGCCGCTGCTCGTCCCCTTCCTGCCCCGCGACCTGTTCGCACTCGACGCGGACGACGATCCGGCCGGCGCGATCGGCGTCGTCGAGGCGGCGCAGCGGGGCATGAACGGCGGCGTCGACTATTTCCGCCTCTCGAAGCCGGCCTTCGGCAGCGTGCTCTATTTCCAGAACTTCACCAGCCTGAACCCCTATTTCGCCGCCACCGGTACCACCCCCGACGGCGCCGTCGGAGGCGAATGGCCCGAGATCGGCTATCTGCCGCCCACGGCCCCACAGAAGGGCAAACCGCCGCTCGACCCGCTGGCAGCGGGCGAGGAAGTGGTGATGCTCGACACGCTGCTCGCCTTCCATCGCGATCCGAATGCCGACGAGGCAGAGATGGCGCGACGCTATCTCTCGCTGCTCGGCGCGATCTGTCGGCAGATCGAGACGCCGCGCACCGATTACCGCGACTGGGTGGCGCGCGCCGAAGCCTCGCTACGCGACCTCGACAAAGCGAACGAGGCGACGATCCGCCACTATGGCTTCCGCTACATCCACCCCTACACCGCGACCGAATATCCGGATTCGATGGTCCAGATTTCGGTGCTCGCCGCCATCCGCGACTATGAGGCGTGGAAGAAGCAGGAGATTCCGCTGCTCGCCGAGCTCAAGCGGGGCCTGCGCAAATTCTACGATCCCAAGCTGCGCACGCTGCGGCGCTACCTGCCGAATGTCGGCAAGGACAAGGACAAGGACGCAGTCGACAGCTGGTATCTCTACCACCCGCTGCTCAACCTGGGCCGGCTCGCCGCCGATGGGGACAGCCGGGCGAAGCGGCTGTTCCTCGATTCGGTCGACTACGGGATCAAGGCCGCGCACCATTTCAAATACCATTGGCCGGTCCAGTACAATGTGACCGACTTCTCCGTGATCACCGCCGCGCGCGACGACGAGGGGTTGGGCCAGACCGACGTAGGCGGCATCTATGCCTTCGTCATGCTCCAGGCGTTCGACCTGACCGATGACAAGCGCTTCCTCGACGAAGCGCGCGACGCCATTCGCGCCGCAGAGGGCATGCGCTTCAACCTCAACTATCAGGCCAACCTCACCGCATGGGGCGCCGCCGCCTGCCTTCGCATGTGGCGGATCACCGGCGAGGAAACCTATCTGCGCCAGAGCTACGTCTATCTCGCGAGCTTCTTCCACAATGTCGCGCTGTGGGAGTCGGATGTCGGACTGGCGAAGCACTATCGCACCTTCATGGGCGCCACCGCGCTCCACGACGCGCCCTATATGGCTCTCTACGAATGCTTCGACAGCTTCTCGGCCTTCGAGCATTTCCTCAAGAGCAGCGGCCCCGACCTGGATCCCGCCGTGCGGATGCTCGTCTCCGAATATTGCCGCTACACGCTCGATCGCGCCTGGTTCTATTATCCCGCCTCCTTGCCTCCCGACGCCATCGCCGAGAAGTCGCGCAACAGCTATGTCGACCGCAAGCTCTGCTTCCCGGTCGAGGATTTGTACGTCGACGGCCAGCCCGCTGGCCAGGTGGGGCAGGAGATCTACGGCGCCGGGGCCGCCTTCGTCCTGGCCAGCCGCACTTTCCACCGCGTGAGCGATGCGCCCTTCCGCATGTTCTGCGACCATTTCCTGCTCGCCAGCGAACGGCCGTCCGAGACTGCGCTGAGCTTCCAGCTCGGCGGCGGCGACGGCCGCCCGGCCCGCCTCAGCCTGATCCGAACCGGCCGTGCCAAGCTCCCGCGCTTCTACGTCGCGACGGCGGGCGAGGAAGCGATAGCCCCGTGCTTCGAGGACGAGGACCGCATCGATTACCGCGTGCCGGCCAATGCACGCGTCACCGTTCGCTGGGAAAGCTGAGCCCGCCGAAGCTGCGACCCGGCACCCGCAAAAGAGAGGAATCCAATGACCGATCTCGCCGAACCGCCCGTCCGCGACCTTGCCGACGCGCATACCGGGCAGCCGAGCCTCGCCGGCCGGCGCGCGATCATCACCGGCGGCACCACCGGCATAGGGCGCGCGATCGCGATCCTGCTGGCGAGCGAAGGCGCGAAGGTCTTCGTCTGCGGGCGCACCCCCGAGCATCTCGACGACGCGCTGGCGCGCATCCGCGAAGTGGGCGAAGGTGACGGGATCAACGTCGATCTCACACGGCAGGAGGACATCCACCGCTTCGTGGCCGAGGGCGAGCGCTACCTCGGCAAGATCGACATCGCGGTGATCAACGCCGCGCTGCCCGCAGAGACGCTGGAGGAGAGCGAGCCCGGCTTCATCCGGTACGTGATGGACACCAACCTCACCGCGGTCGTCGAGGCGGCGAAGCTCGCCACCGAACGGATGGAGGCGGGGAGCGACGTCGTCTTCATCGGCTCGATGTCATCGGTGACGCAGGAGGCGGGCTCGTCAGTCTATGTCGCGGCCAAGACGGGCATGGAGGGCTTCGCCACGGCACTGCGCAAGGAGCTGGCGGAGAAGGACATCAAGGTCGGCATCATCCAGCCCGGCCTCACCGGCACCGACATGCAGTATCCGCAGATTCCCGCGGACAAGCAGCGCGAGATGATCCACCAGCACAAGATGCTGCGCGCGGAGGATATCGCGGTCGCCACGC
>DATLJJ010000030.1:0-13800 GCA_035538975.1 Sphingomonas sp.
GCAACGCCCCGCTCGACGCCGCCGCCTTCGATGCCGGGTCGCACGCCTTCGCCGACGACGGGCCCGCCGTGCGCGAGCAGGATATCCGCACGCCGATAACGGTCCATGCGTTGCTGCTGCTCTACGAGAAGGACGAGGAGACGGCCGAGGCCTGGTGCGCGCAGGTGTCCAACGCGCTCGCGCCGTGCGGCGTGAAGATCGTCCACCGTCTGGAGCTCCAGCTACGTCCCGACGAGAAGGGCATTGCGCGCGAGCATTTCGGCTTCGCCGACGGCGTCTCGCAGCCGTTGCCCTATGAGCCGGGTGCGGTGACGCTGGGCGCGGCAGGCGAGGCTCCGAAGGACCCGTGGAATGGCGTGCCGCTCGGCGAGATATTGATGGGGCACGTCAATGCGCACCACGAGGTCGCACCCGGCCCGGTGGTCGCCGATACGCCCGCGGCGCGCGCGGCGGGGTTGCCGCCGCACCCCAAGGGCGAGGGCTTTTGCGATCTCGGGCTCGACGGCAGCTACATGGTCGTGCGCGAGCTCAAGCAGGACGTCGCCGCTTTCTGGAACTCGATGGCCGAAGCGGCCCGGCGCATCGCGGAGGCCGATCCGGAGCATTCAGGGCACATTGACGCCAACTGGATCGCGGATCGCGTCGTGGGCCGCGATCGCGACGGCAATCTGCTGTGCCCCGGCGGCACGCTTCCGGTCGGGCCCGACGGCCAGCCCGAGAACGACTTCGGCTTCTTCGACACCGATCCGCATGGACATGGCTGCCCGCTCGGCAGCCATGTCCGCCGTGGCAACCCGCGCGATGCGCTCGCGCCGAAACCGGCGGACAAGCAGACCCTGCTCGATGCCGCCAACAGCCACCGCATCCTGCGTCGCGGTCGCAAATATGGCCCGACTATCGCCGATCCGATGCAGGACGATAAGGCCGACCGCGGGCTGTTGTTCATCTGCCTCAACACCGACATCACGCGGCAGTTCGAGTTCGTCCAGCAGACCTGGGTGCTCAATCCCAATTTCGCGACGCTCTTCGACGAGACCGATCCGCTGATCGGCCCCGCAGGTACGCTCACCATCCCCGAGGATCCGCTGCGACGCATCATCGCAGTCGACACCTTCGTGCAGATGGCGGGTGGCGAATATTTCTTCCTGCCGGGCATTCCGGCGCTCAACTATCTGGCCTCGCTATGAGCGCGCTGACTTCGAAGGAGGTGCTCCGCCCGGGCGCCAGGGGGCTCAAGGGCTTGATGCAACGCGCGGTGTTCGCGGCGATGCCGTGGTTCTTCAGCGTGCTCCGGCGCGTGAAGCCGATCGCGAAGCTGGGGAAGAGCAATTATCTCACCTCGCGCTACGATGACGTGCGCGAGGTGTTCGCGACCGACACGGCCTTCGGCGTCGTCTACAAGCCCAAGCTCGACGTGATCATGGGGGGGCAGCCCTTCTTCCTGGGAATGGCCGACACGCCCGAATATCGTGCCGACACCGATGCGATGCGCCGCGTGGTGCTCCCCGCCGACCTGCCGGGGCTCGCGGCGCGGGTCGAAGCGCTGGCGGAGGAGGTCGTCGCCGCGGCGCGGGGGCGTATCGAGGTGGTCGATACACTGGTGCGGCGCGTGACCTTCACGTTCCTCTCTGAATATCTCGGCGTGCCCGAGCCGCAGGAGGGCGCGCTGAGCGTCTGGGCGACAAGGCTGTTCGAGTTCCAGTTCGCGGATCAGGGCAACGACCCGGCACTGCGTGCCGAAGTCGATGTGATCGCGCCGGCGCTGCGCGGCCATGTCCAGGCCGAGATCGAGCGCCGCCGCACCGATTCGCAGGGCGACGATGTGCTCGCGCGCTGCCTGCGGCTCCAGGCGGCGGGGGACCCCTGGTTCACCGACGATCGCATCCGCACCGCGCTCACGGGTTTCATCGTAGGCGGTCCTCCGCAGCCGCCGATGGTCGTGCCCCAGGCGATGGAGCAGCTGCTCCGCCGGCCGCAGGCGCTCGCCGAAGCGCAGGCGGCGGCGCGCGCCGGCGACGACGCGCGGCTCGCCGCTTATGTGATGGAAGCGATGCGCTTCGATCCGCTCGCGCCGGGGCTGCCGCGTGCCGCGCTCCGTGACTGGACGCTCGCCGCCGGCACGCCGCATGCGCGCACCATCCCCGCCGGCGCGACGGTGCTCGCCGCCTTCGCATCGGCGATGATGGATCCGCGCCGCATCGCCGACCCGCGCCGCTTCGACCCCGATCGGCCGGCGAGCGACTATATCCACTTCGGCCACGGCCTGCACGAATGCTTCGGCCGTCACATCAACCGGGCCACGCTCCATTTGATGCTCAAACCGCTGCTCAAGCGGCCCGGACTGCGCCGCGCACCCGGCAGCGCCGGCCGGCTCCGCAAGAACGGCGCCTTTTCCGAGCGGCTGGAGCTGCTGTTCGACTGACGCGCCGTATCGTCGTTTGATTCGTTCGGGCTGGCATCGTTGTCAGAACCGGCGCTTCCGTTTGTCAAAATCATGCCGCACTGCGGTAAGCTGCTGTGTGAACGTGTTATTTGCTGTGCGCAAATGTATGAGTTGACATGCCTCCCACTCAGGCATAGCGCTATGTGACCGCTAACATTTTTTGCCGGTCGAACCGGCAGTGCCCGCAAAGAGGCACAAGGGGAGGACAATGCACGCTCGAACTGCACCTAGCTTCACCGCGCGTCGCGCCGCCATGCTGGGCGCCGTGCTGCTCGCCGGTACTGCCTGGCCCGCGCTCGCGCAGGACGCTGCAACTCCGGCACAGGACTCCGCGGCTCCCGCGCAGGATACCGCGGCCGAGCCTGCCGACGAGGAAATCGTCGTCAGCGGCTATCGCGCCTCGCTGCAGAGCCAGACCAACGCCAAGCGCGAAGCGGTCGGCTTCACCGATACGATCTTCGCCGAGGACATCGGCAAGTTCCCGGACACCAACATCGCCGAGTCGGTGAACCGCATCCCCGGCGTCACCATCATGCGCGAAGTGACGGGCGAAGGCACCAGCATCGCGATCCGCGGGCTCGGCACCAACTTCACCCGCGTGCTGCTCAACGGCGCGCCGGTGGCGGTCGCCTCGGTGCGTTTCGACGCCCAGAGCACCAACCGCGAAGTCGATCTCGACCTTCTGCCGACCGAGCTCTTCACGCAGCTGACGGTCACCAAGTCGCCGGTCGCGAGCCAGGTCGAGGGCGGCGCTGCCGGCACCGTCAACCTCCGCTCGGCGCGCCCGTTCGACAATCCCGAGACCTATGTCAGCTACAGCCTGCAGGGCTCGAAGGTCAGCACCGCCGACAAGTGGGGCTACCGCGGTCACATCCTCGCAAGCACGACTTTCGGTGATTTCGGCATCCTCGTCGGCGCCGCAACGGCGCGTAACGAGTTCCGCGTCGACGGTTTCGAGACGATCGGCTGGACCAACCCCAATCTTACCGCCGCGCAGCGCACCACGGGGACGCGCAACGGCACCGGCGGCGGCAACTGGACGATTCCCGCGACCGTCCCGGCAAACGCCGGCAACGGCCTGACCACCGGCGCGACGATCGATCAGGCGTTCCTGCTCGCGAACAATCCGGGCGCAACGATCGAGCAGATCGACAACGGCCTTTTGCCGCGCCTCGGTCGCCCGCGCACCGAGGTCGGTTTCCGCGACCGCAAGAACTTCATCGGCTCGTTCGAATGGCGCCCGAGCGACGATTTCCACTTCTACGTGGATGGCCAGTACGGCGAGCGGAAGACCGAGTTCAACCGCACCTCGATGAACTGGGTGGTGCGCAATGGCGCGACCATCCCGCTCAACACCACCTATGACCGTTCGGACTGCTCCACCGGCTGCGTGGTGACCAGCGGCACCTACGCCAATTCACAGTTCTTCCTCGAATTCCGTCCCTACCGCGACACCGTGGATTTCTGGGGCGTCAACCCGGGCGTCGAGTTCCGGGTCAACGACTATATCAAGGGCGATCTGCAGGCGAACTACACCAAGAGCACCTTCCACCGCGAAAGCCCGACGGTGCTGGTGATCACGCCTGCGAGCAGCGGTCTCACCGTCACCTACAACAACGACGGCGGCATCCCGGACATTCAGAGCAACGTCGACCTCAACAACCCGGCCAATTTCGGCTGGGCGGGCGGCGGCCGCCTGAACCTGAACGGCGAAGACCGCGAGACCGAGACCAAGGGTGTTCGCGGCAGCCTGCTCTTCGGCGACGAGAAGGGCTTCAATGTCCGCGTCGGCGCCGCCTATGACGACACCCGTCGCCGCATCACGCCGTGGGACAACACCAATCCGTGGCAGAACGCGGTCTGCGGCAACAACCCCAGCGTGACCCTGCCGGCGCCCAACCGTCAGCCGGTCTGCGACGGCGCGAATTTGCCCGGCACTGTGGCGCCTCCGGGCTACCCGACCTATCCGGCCTATGGCACCGGCTTCTCGGCCGGAATGCCGCCGCTCACCTGGGGCGGTTCGCTGGTCCCGACCGCGCTGGTGCCGAGCTATCTGCAGCCCGGCAGCAACGGCTTCATCACGGTCGACTGGAATCGCTTCGCGGCGGACACCGGCTACGCGGACTATCTGGCCGGCGCGGCCGAGACGGGTTCGGGCAGCAGCGGCGCCAACGGCGGCCTGATCCACGAGAAGGTCACCAGCACCTTCGCCGAGGCGAATGGCGCGTTTGACATCGGCGAGAACACGCTGCGGCTGAACGCGGGCGTGCGCTATGTCCGCACCGAGCAGATCATCGGCGGCCGCACCTCGATCACCGATCCGCGCAACAATGTGGGCGGTCAGGTCTGCCCGGGCTCCAGCCCCGCGTTCGCGCTCGACGGCTCGTGCTATCCGAACATCAACACCTTCTCGAATACCCGGTCGGTCTATTCGAACTTCCTGCCCTCGGCGAGCGCGGCGTTCCACATCGGCAATCTGGCGGTGGCGCGTGCATCGGTCTCGCGGACGATGACGCGGCCCGACCCGAACGCACTGCTGCCCGGCGCGAGCTTCGTGCAGCCGTCGGCGGACGTGGGCACGGTCGGCAACAGCGAGCTCGATCCGTATATCTCGAGCAACATCGACCTGGGCTTCGAGCTCTACACGGGCGGCGAGGGCGTGATCGCGGTTGCGGCATTCCGCAAGTCGATCACGGGCTTCACCGTCAATGGCACGACCAACGTTCCGTTCTCGTTCCTCGCGCCCTATGGCATCACCTTCGCTACGCTGACTGCGGCCCAGCAGGGGGCGCTCCTTGCCCGCGCGCTGCCCGGACAGCGGCCTGAAGACGTCCAGATCAGCATTCAGCAGCAGGTCAATTCGGACGGCAAGCTCAAGGTCAACGGCCTCGAGTTCCAGGTCACCCAGCCGCTCGACTTCCTGACGAAGTACATCGGCGTGACCGGCTTCGGCGTGCAGGGCAACCTGACGCTGATTGACCAGAAGGGCGAAGGCGCGGGCGCTCCGGCGGTTGCGCTGGGCGTGGCGCCGACCACCTATACCCTCACCGGCTATTATGAGGGTCACGGGCTGTCGACGCGACTGACCTACACCTTCAACGAAGGCGCGCAGGGTACGCTTCCGGGCCAGAACGGCCTCACCAACGGAGGCGGCGCGATCTTCGGCCGCGATTACTCGCAGCTGGATTTCTCGGGCAGCCTCGACCTCGCGAAGGTGCTTGGGAACGAGTATCTGCCGACGCTCACGCTCAACGTGATCAACATCACCAAGGAAGCGCAGGGCAGCTACTTCCAGTTCGAGAACGCGACCTTCAACGAATACAATCCCGGCCGCACCGTGCTGGTCGGTATCCGCGGCCGCTTCTGACCGTGGGTCAAAGGGGGAGCGGCGGCCGGCCCCTCGGGTCGCACCGGCCGCCGCCGCTTCCCTCAAAACAGTTCCGCATCTGGGCCGCTTCGGCGGCCCTTTTTTTGTGCAGCGCGACGGAGTAGCCCGAAACCATGGTCTCCTCTGCACCGCTGATCGCCGGCATCGAGCTCGGCGGCACCAAATGCGTCGCGCTGCTCGCGAGCGGCGCCAGCGACGTGCGCGAGCGGCACACGATCGCGACCACCGAACCCGCCGCAACGCTCGCCTCGATCGAGGCCGTGCTCGACGGCTGGCGCTTCGATGCGATCGGCATCGCGAGCTTCGGCCCGCTGGAGCTGGATCCGGCCCGCCCGGATTTCGGCGCGATCACCGCCACCACCAAGCCGGGCTGGACCGGCACCGACCTCGCCCGGCGGCTCGCCGGGCGCTACGGCCGGCCGCTGGCGATCCAGACCGACGTCAACGGGGCCGCGCTCGCCGAGGGACGCTGGGGCGCGGCGCGGGGCATGTCGGCGCATGCCTATATCACCATAGGCACCGGGGTAGGTGTCGGCACGATCGTCGGCGGCCGCCCGGTTCAGGGTGTGACGCATGGCGAGGCGGGCCACATGCGCGTGCCGCGCGCACCGGGCGACTCCTATCCCGGCTGGTGCCGCTTCCACGGCGATTGCGTGGAGGGGCTGATTTCGGGCCCGGCGCTCGCCGAGCGCTTCGGCGTGGCCGGTAGCGAGCTGCCGCACGACGGTCCGCAATGGGATCTGTTCGTCCACGACCTCGCCGGACTACTCCACAACCTCGTCACGGCCTTTGCGCCCGAGCGGATCGCGATCGGCGGGGGCGTGATCGCCGAGCGCGAGCACCTCTTTCCGCGGCTCCGCGCGCGGCTGGCCGAGAGCATCGGCGGCTATGGCTCGCTCGGCCCCTATGCCGCCGATCTCGACCGCCGGCTGGGCCCGCCGGGGCTGGGCACGATGGCCGGCCCGCTCGGCGCGATCGCAATGGGGCTCGAAGCGCTGGCGGCGTGAGGCGCCCGGAGGCTACCCCGCGCGGCCTAACTTCCCACTTTTCCCGCGTTTTCGGCAATAACGTTACGCTTGCATGAAAGAAAATGTCCTGCATCGGGCGACGCCACGACGGCGAAGCCTCGGCTGGAAGATTACAAAGATGACACTCTCCCCCGTGGTAATCCGCCTTGCGCGCGGCCGCGGAACGCAAGGCGACCTGCGCAGCCGAGTGAAAGTCCAAACGCTCGAGAGTCACGCCCGAAGGCAGTGAACGGTTCCAAAGAGCACCCCCGTTCAGAGCCGGCGGACGAACAGCCAAGCAGCCGAAATCCTACTTTGCAAGGGCGCCGTACTTTGGGTGATCGAGGCGAGGGGGGGCCGCAATCGGGCAAGGCTGCGACGGGTCTAGCGCCGTTTCCGATAGGCAGGCAGGCCCAGCTTCCAGACGATCGCGGCGGCGCGCAGGCCGAAGCCCGCGGCGGCTGCGATGAGGCCGGCGGGGAGCGGGGAGAGCCCGGCGTGCGTGAGCGCGACATAGAGCGCCGAGGCGAGCGCGGCGGCGGTGACGTAGAGCTCGGGGCGCATCAGGATCGAGGGCTGGCCGGCGAGAATGTCGCGGATGATGCCGCCGACGCAGGCCGTGATCACGCCCATCAGTGCGGCGGGGACGGGCGGGATGCCGTAGCCGAGCGACTTGGCTGCGCCGAACGCCGCATAAGCGGCCAGCCCGAAGGCATCGAGCCAGTCGAAGGTCGTGTCGTTCCACCAGCGCTGGGGCGTGACCCAGACGATCGCCGCGACGCCGAGGATCATCGCGGCGACCGCGGCATCGTGCACCCAGAAGACCGGCGCGCCGATCAGCAGGTCGCGCACGGTACCGCCGCCGACGCCGGTAACGAGTGCGAAGAAGGCCGCGGTGACGACGGTCTGCCCGTGCCGTGCCGCCGAGAGCGCGCCGGTGGCTGCGAACACCGCGATGCCGAGCATGTCGAGCCAGGGAAGGATCGGGCCGATCTGGTCGGCGAAATCGGACTCCATGGTTCCCCTTCTTCCGTGCGATGCGACCGGCGTCAAACCGGGCCGGGCTGCCTCTGGTTCAGCCCCGCAGAAACAGGCTATAGCGCAACCATGCATCGCACCGAGTCACCGCTGATCGCGGTCGCCGTCTGCCTCGCCGCGCTCGCCGGTTTCGTCGACGCGCTGGCATTCACCAGCCTGGGGGGCTTCTTCGCCTCGTTCATGAGCGGCAACTCGACGCGGCTGGGCGTCGGGCTGGGCACCGGCGTGGTGGCCGATGCGGCGACGGCGGCGGCACTGGTGCTGAGTTTCGTCAGCGGCGTGATCGTGGCGAGCGTGATCGTGCGCGCGGCGGGGCCGCGGCACAAGGAAGCGCTGATGCTGGCGGTTACGGGGCTGCTGATCCTCGCCGCAGCGGTGTCGACGGTCGCGCCCGGGCCGCTGGTGCTGCTGCTGCTCGCCGGGGCGATGGGCGTCGAGAACGGCGTGTTCAACCGCGACGGCGAAGTGACGATCGGGCTCACCTACATGACCGGATCGCTGGTGCGGATGGGGCAGAAGATCGCCGATGCGCTGATGGGCTCGGGCAGCCGCTGGGACTGGGTCCCTTATCTGGCGTTGTGGACGGGCTTCGTCGCGGGCGCGGTCTCGGGCGCGGCGAGCCAGCTACGCTGGGGCTGGGAGGCGCTGTGGCTGGCAGTGGCGGTGTCGGCGGCACTGACCGTGGCGATCGCGCGGCTCTCGGGGCGGCGTATGCTGGCGGCGAGCGCTACGCATTAAGCGCTCCCCTCCCGCTTCCGGAAGGGGTCAGGGAGGGGAGTGCCGTAAAGTCCCCTCTCCGCAGATGTTCAGCCCCTCCCCCGACCCCTCCCGCAAGCGGGAGGGGAGCGCAGGCGGAGAGGCCTCTCCTCAGATGTGGATCGGCTTGCCGAGCACGCCCATCGCGGCTTCCTTGATCGCCTCGCTGTGCGTGGGGTGGGCGTGGCAGGTGTAGGCGATGTCCTCGCTGGTCGCGCCGAACTCCATCGCCTGCGCGGCCTGCGCGATCATCGTGCCGGCGACCGAAGCGATGCACCACACGCCGAGCACGCGATCGGTCTTCGCGTCGGCGATCACCTTCACGAAGCCGTCGGGCTCGTGGTTGGTCTTGGCGCGCGAGTTGGCGAGCATCGGGAACTTGCCGACCTTGACCTCGCCGCGCTCCTTCGCCGCCTCTTCGGTGAGGCCGACGCCGGCGATCTCGGGCCAGGTGTAGACCACCGACGGGATCACGTCGTGGTTCACGATGCCATGCTGGCCGGCGATGTTCTCGGCGACCGCGATGCCCTCGTCCTCGGCCTTGTGCGCGAGCATCGGACCGGGGACGACGTCGCCGATCGCCCAGATGCCCTCGACCGAGGTGCGGAAGTCGTGATCGATTTCGATCTGGCCGCGCTTGTTGGTGGCGAGGCCCGCCTTGTCGAGCGCGAGGCCATCGGTGTTCGGCCGGCGGCCGATCGACACCAGCACGGCGTCCGCCTCGATCGTCTCGGCAGCGCCGCCGGCGGCCGGCTCGAGCGTGAGCGTGGCCTTGTCGCCCTTGACCTCGACGCCGGTGACCTTGGTCGACAGGCGGAACTCCAGGCCCTGCTTCTTCATGATCTTGTTGGCTTCCTTGCGGACGTCGCCGTCGAAGCCGGGGAGGATCTGGTCGAGGAACTCGACCACGGTCACCTTCGCGCCGAGGCGGCGCCACACGCTGCCGAGCTCGAGGCCGATCACGCCGCCGCCGATCACGACCATGTGGCCGGGGACCTTCGCCAGCTCGAGCGCGCCGGTGGAATCCACGACGACCCCCCCGGCGTTGTCGATCTCGACGCCCGGGAGCGGAGTCACCGACGAGCCGGTGGCGATGACGATATTCTTCGCAGTGACGGTCTGGTCGCCGACCTTGGCCGTGTGCGCGTCCTCGAATGCGGCCCGGCCCTTGAGCCAGGTGACCTTGTTCTTCTTGAACAGGAACTCGATGCCGCCGGTGAGCTGCTTGACCGCGTCCTTGCGCTGGCCGTGCATCGTGTCGAGGTCGAGCTCCGGCGTCACCTTGATGCCGAGCTTGGCGAAGGCGCCGTTGGCCGCGGCGTCGTAATATTCGGAGGCGTGGAGCATCGCCTTGGACGGGATGCAGCCGACGTTGAGGCAGGTGCCGCCCAGCGTCTCGCGGCTTTCGGCGCAGGCGGTCTTGAGGCCCAGCTGCGCGGCGCGGATCGCCGCGACATAGCCGCCGGGGCCGGCACCGATCACGAGGACGTCGAAGTCGTATTCAGCCATTTTCACTCGCTCCCGCGACCGCGCGCGTAAAATCCGTACCAACCATCCGGCTCAGGATAGTGGATGCGATATTCGTCACGATCACCGCTCCCGAGCGTTGCAAACCAGCGGTCGAACTGGTCCATATAGTCTTCGCCATAGCCCATCCGCCAACCGATGGACCCGGCGCTTATTTCCGGGTGCTTCAACCAAGGTGGCGGAAGCTCCTCCATCAAAGATCGATCAGGAGCCGGGTCGGATCCTCGATCGCGTTCTTGAGCGCGACGAGGAAGGTCACGGCCTCGCGGCCGTCAATCAGGCGGTGATCGTACGACAGTGCGAGGTACATCATCGGGCGGATGACCACCTGGCCGTCGCGGACCACGGGGCGCTCCTCGATGCGGTGAAGGCCCAGCACCGCCGACTGCGGCGGGTTGATGATCGGCGTAGACATCAGCGAGCCGAACACGCCGCCGTTGGAGATGGTGAAGGTACCGCCCTTCATCTCTTCCATCTTGAGCGTGCCGTCCTTGGCGCGCTTGCCGAAGTCGCCGATGGTGCGCTCGATCGTCGCCACCGACATGTCCTGCGCGTCGCGGATCACCGGCACGACGAGACCCTGCGGCGCGGAGACCGCAACCGAGATGTCGGCGTAATCGTGATAGACGATCTCGTCGCCGTCGATCGAGGCGTTGACCGCGGGGATGTCCTTGAGCGCCTGGCATGCGGCCTTCACGAAGAAGCCCATGAAGCCGAGGCGGACGCCGTGCTTCTTCTCGAACAGGTCCTTGTACTTCGCGCGCGCGGCCATGACCTCGGTCATGTCGACGTCGTTGAACGTCGTCAGCATGGCCGCGGTGTTCTGCGCTTCCTTGAGGCGCTTGGCGACGGTCTGGCGGAGACGCGTCATGCGGACGCGCTCTTCCTTGCGACCGCCGGCAGGGGCAGCCGTGGCGGGCGCCGGAGCGGCGGCCGGGCCAGGCGCTGCGGCGGGCTTGTTCTGCGCCGCGCTCAGCACGTCTTCCTTGGTCAGGCGGCCGTCCTTGCCGGTGCCCTGCACGGTCGACGGATCGACGCCGGTCTCGAGCACCGCGCGGCGGACCGACGGCGAAAGCGCGGCGGCGTCGACTTCGCGAACCTGCTCGCCGGGGCCCGACTGCGCGCCCGTGGCGACGGGCGCCGGGGCGGCCGGGGCCGAGGCGGGGGCGGCGGCCGGAGCGGCAGCGGCGCCGCCGCCTTCACCCACGGTGGCGATCACGGCGCCGACCTGAACGGTGTCGCCGACCTGGACGAGCTGATCGCCCATCACGCCGGCGACCGGCGAGGGGACCTCGACCGAGACCTTGTCGGTCTCGAGGCTGGCGATCGGCTCGTCGAGCGCGACTGCCTCGCCGGGCTTCTTCAGCCATTCGCCCAGAGTCGCCTCGGTGATCGATTCGCCCAGGACCGGGACCTTAACGTCTGCCATCTTTTCTCTTCCTCGCCGGGGTCAGCGTTAAATCATCAAGCCTTGCGCGTCCGGCGAATCTCTTCGCGGACGCTGTGACCGAGCGCATCGGCGACAAGCGCGCCCTGCTCGGCGGTGTGGCGCTTCATCAGGCCGGTGGCGGGCGACGCCGCCGCGGCGCGACCCGCATAGCGCGGACGCTGCGACTTGGCGCCGGCCTCGACCATGCAGGCCTCGATGAACGGCTCGACGAAGAACCAATATCCATTGTTCTTCGGCTCTTCCTGCGCCCAGACCACTTCCTCGAGGTTGGTCATGCGCTTGAGGCGCGCGACCAGCGGTTCGCCCGGGAAGGGATAGAGCTGCTCGACGCGGACGATCGCGGTGTTCTTGTCGCCCGCCGCGTCGCGTGCCTCGATCAGGTCGTAGGCGACCTTGCCGGTGCACAGCACGAGGCGCTTCACGTCCTTGTCCGCGGGCGCGCTCGGGTCCGAGAGCAGCCGCATGAAGTGGCTGTCGCCCAGGAAATCCTCGGCCTTCGACACCGCCATCTTGTGGCGCAGCAGCGACTTGGGCGTCATCTGCACCAGCGGCTTGCGGAAGTTGCGGTGCATCTGGCGGCGCAGCAGGTGGAAATAGTTCGCCGGCGTGGTGATGTTGACCACCTGCATATTGTCCTGCGCGCAGAGCTGGAGGAAGCGCTCGGGGCGCGCCGAGCTGTGCTCGGGGCCCTGGCCTTCATAGCCGTGCGGCAGCAGCATCACGAGGCCGTTGGCGCGCAGCCACTTGGCTTCGCCCGACGCGATGAACTGGTCGATCATGATCTGCGCGCCGTTGGCGAAATCGCCGAACTGCGCTTCCCAGAGCACCAGTGCCTTGGGATCGGCCAGCGCATAGCCGTACTCGAAACCGAGCACGCCATACTCGGACAGCGGGCTGTCGAGCACCTCGAAGTGGCCGTGGCGGATCGTCGAGAGCGGAATGTACTTCGCTTCGGTCTTCTGATCGACCCAGACGGCGTGGCGCTGCGAGAAGGTGCCGCGGCCCGAATCCTGCCCCGAGAGGCGGACGCCGAAGCCTTCCGAGAGCAGCGAGCCGAAGGCCAGCGCCTCGCCCGTCGCCCAGTCGAAATTCGCGCCCGACTTGAACATCTCGCGCTTCGCGTCGAGCACGCGCGCGAGGGTCTTGTGGATCTCGTGACCTTCCGGAACCTCGGTCAGCGTGCGGCCGAGACTGTCGAACAGCTTCTGCTCGATGCCGGTGTCGACGCTGCGGCGCGCGGTCTCGGGATCGGCGGGCGCCGAGAGGCCCGACCAGCGGCCGGCGAACCAGTCCGCCTTGTTGGGCAGATAGGTCTTGCCGGCATCGAACTCGCCTTCGAGCAGTGTGGTGAACTGCTGGGTCTTCTCGCCGACGAAGCCGTCGTCGATCACGCCCTCGGCCTTCAGCCGCGCACCATAGACCTCGCTCACCGGCGGGTGCTGCTTGATCTTGGCGTACATCAGCGGCTGGGTGAACGAGGGCTCGTCGCCTTCGTTGTGGCCGAAGCGGCGATAGCACCACATGTCGATGACGACGTCGCGCTTGAACTTCTGGCGGAACTCGATCGCGACCTTGCACGCGAAGGTCACCGCCTCGGGATCGTCGCCGTTGACGTGGAGGATCGGCGCCTGGACGCCCTTGGCGACGTCCGACGGATAAGGCGAGGAGCGCGCGAACTGCGGGCTCGTCGTGAAGCCGATCTGGTTGTTGATGACGAAGTGGATGCAGCCGCCGGTGTTGTAGCCGCGGATGCCTGAGAAGCCGAGGCACTCCCAGACGATGCCCTGGCCCGCGAAGGCGGCGTCGCCGTGGATGAGCACCGGCAGCACCTGCTGGTGCTCGGCGAGATCGCCGCGGATCGTCTGCAGCGCACGGACCTTGCCGAGCACGACGGGATCGACCGCCTCGAGGTGCGAGGGGTTGGCGACCAGCGACATGTGGACGCTGATGCCGTCGAACTCGCGGTCGGTGCTGGTGCCGAGGTGGTACTTCACGTCGCCCGAGCCGCCGACGTCCTCCGGATGCGCCGAGCCGCCGGCGAATTCGTGGAAGATCACGCGGAACGGCTTGGCCATCACGTTGGCGAGCACGTTGAGGCGGCCACGGTGGGCCATGCCATAGACGATCTCGCGGACACCCATCTGGCCGCCGTACTTGATCACGGCTTCGAGCGCCGGGATCATCGCCTCGC
>DATLJJ010000031.1:0-10949 GCA_035538975.1 Sphingomonas sp.
CCTGCTCGATGCGGTCTGCCGACGTGTCAACCATCTTGTTGCCGGGATTAGGCACCCCCGGGCGGGGCGGCAAGCCCGATACGGCAAACAGTTCACCGAAAAGCCCGTCCGGGGCCCGGAAAATCCCCTGAGCCGGCACACGCTTGCGCAAGCGCGCAGGCGAGCCGGTTGACGCGCGCGCCCGTGCGTCCCAAAGGCGTCGCGAAACCATCCCCCTTCAGCCATCCCGGGAGTTCCAGTGTCCGCATCCTTCACCGACTGCGCCAACGCGATACGGGCGCTATCGATGGACGCCGTGGAGGCCGCCAATTCGGGGCATCCCGGCATGCCGATGGGCATGGCCGACGTCGCCACCGTGCTCTTCCAGGAATATCTGAAGTTCGATCCGGCCGATCCGCATTGGCCCGATCGCGACCGCTTCGTGCTCTCGGCAGGGCACGGATCGATGCTGATCTATTCGCTGCTCCATCTGACGGGCTATGCGCGCCCGACGCTGGAGGACATCAAGGCCTTCCGCCAGATCGGCAGCCCCTGCGCGGGCCATCCCGAGAATTTCGAGCTCCCCGGCGTCGAGTGCACCACCGGTCCGTTGGGGCAGGGCGTGGCGATGGCGGTGGGCATGGCGATCGCCGAACGCCACCTCAACAGCGGCTTCGGCGACGATCTGGTCGATCACCGCACGTGGGTGATCGCCGGCGACGGCTGCCTGATGGAAGGCATCAACCATGAGGCGATCGGCCTCGCCGGCCATCTGAAGCTCGGCCGGCTTATCGTGCTGTGGGACGACAACCGGATCACGATCGACGGCCGCGTCTCGCTCTCGTCGAGCGAGGACATCCCGGCGCGCTACCGCGCGACCGGCTGGCACGTCGTCGAATGCGACGGGCACGATCCCGACAGCGTCCGCGCGGCGTTCGATGCAGCAATCGCCGACGACCGCCCCTCGCTGGTCCGCTGCACCACGATCATCGGCAAGGGCGCGCCCAACAAGCAGGACAGCTCGGGATCGCACGGATCGCCGCTGGGCGCGGCCGAAGTCGCCGCCGCGCGCGAGGTACTCGGCTGGCCTTACCAGGCGTTCGAAGTGCCCGGCGAGATCCGCGACACCTGGCTTCGGGCCGGCAAGCGCGGCGCCGAACCGCGCGCCGCCTGGCAGGCCCGGCTGGCCGCGAGCAGCCAGCGTAGCGAGTTCGAGGGCCGCATCGCCTCGATCGCCGACCAGGCAGGCCCCGCGCTCGAAGCGTACATCGCCAGGCTCGCCGCCGAGCCCGCCAATGTCGCGAGTCGCAAGGCGTCCGAAATGGCGCTCGGCCCGCTCACCGAGAAGCTGCCCCAGCTGATCGGCGGATCGGCCGACCTCACCGGATCGAACAACACCAGGACCAAGGCGACCGCGCCGCTGACCGCGGACGATTATTCGGGCCGCTATGTCTATTACGGCATCCGCGAATTCGGCATGGCCGCCGCGATGAACGGCATGTCGCTGCACGGCGGCGTGGTGCCCTATGGCGGCACCTTCCTGGTGTTCAGCGACTATTGCCGTAACGCGATCCGCCTCTCGGCGCTCCAGCGCACCGGCGTTGTCTATGTGATGACGCATGATTCGATCGGGCTGGGCGAGGACGGTCCGACGCACCAGCCGATCGAGCATGTGATGAGCCTGCGGCTGATCCCCAACCTCAACGTCTATCGCCCCGCCGACGCGATCGAGACGGCGGAATGCTGGGCGCTCGCGCTGGCGACGCCGGGGACGCCCTCGGTGCTCGCGCTGTCGCGCCAGAACCTGTCGCAGCTTCGCGGGGAAGGCGACGAGAACTGGACCGCGGCATCGAACCGCTCGGCGCGCGGTGGCTATCGCCTGCGTGCGGCGAAGGCGGCGCGCAAGGTGGTGCTGGTCGCTACCGGCTCGGAGGTTTCGCTCGCCGCCGAAGTCGCCGATGCGCTCGAAGCGCAGGGCGTCGGCGCGGACCTGGTCTCGATGCCGTGCACCGAGCTGTTCGACGCGCAGGACGCGGCGTATCGCGCCGACCTGCTGCCCGCCGATGCGCTGATCGTCTCGATCGAGGCGGGCACGACTTTCGGCTGGGAACGATACACCGGCACCGCCGGGCTGCGTTTCGGCATCGACAAGTTCGGCGCATCGGGCCCCGCGCCCAAGCTCTACGCGCATTTCGGCCTCACCGCCGCGGCGATCGCGCCGCAGGTGCTGGCGGCGCTCGGCTGAGCACCCATATGACGGGCCGAACGGCTCGAAAGACCTGGAAGGAAAGGGAAGCACTATGACGAAGGTTGCGATCAACGGGTTCGGACGCATCGGCCGACTGGTGGCGCGCGCGATCCTCGAGCGTCCCGATTCCGGGCTCGAGCTGGTCACGATCAACGACCTGGCCGACGCCAAGTCGAACGCGTGGCTGTTCAGCCGCGACAGCGTGCACGGCAAATATCCGGGCACGGTCGAAGCCGATGGCAACGACATCGTCATCGACGGCAAGCGCATCCATGTGACTGCCGAGAAGGACCCGGCCAACCTGCCGCATGCCGCCAACGGCGTCGAGCTGGTGCTGGAGTGCACCGGCTTCTTCACCGACCGCGCGAGCTGCGAGAAGCACCTCGCTGCGGGTGCGAAGAAGGTGCTGATCTCGGCGCCGGGCAAGAACGTCGACCTGACCGTCGTCTATGGCGTCAACCACGACAAGCTCGAGGCCGGGCACACGATCGTCTCGAACGCGTCGTGCACCACCAACTGCCTCGCGCCGGTCGCCAAGGTGCTCAACGACAGCGTCGGCATCGAGCGCGGCCTGATGACCACGGTCCACGCCTATACCAACGACCAGAAGATCCTCGACCAGATCCACAGCGATCTGCGTCGCGCCCGCGCCGCGGCGATGAACATCATCCCGACCACCACCGGCGCCGCGCGCGCCGTCGGCGAAGTGCTGCCGGAGCTCAAGGGCAAGCTCGACGGCTCGGCGATCCGCGTGCCGGTGCCGGACGGCAGCCTGGTCGACCTGACCTTTACCCCGAAGCGCGACACCACCCGCGACGAGATCAACGCGATCCTCAAGGCGGCGTCGGAGAGCGGCCCGCTCAAGGGCGTGCTGGTCTATTCGGACGAGCCGCTCGTCTCGATCGACATCGTCCACACCCCCGCATCCTCGACGGTCGACAGCCTCGAGACCGCGGTGATCGACGGCAAGCTCGTCCGCGTGGTGAGCTGGTACGACAATGAATGGGGCTTCTCGAACCGCATGGTCGACACCGCCGCGGCGATGGCGAAGCTGGGCTGACGCATATCTATCCCCCTCCCGCTCGCGGGAGGGCGCACAAGGTTCTCCTCCCGCTTGCGGGAGGGGCCAGGGGAGGGGAGTGCGGCAGGCCGTGAGTGATCGCCTCATGGTTCAGGCCCTCCCTCGACCCCTCCCGCAAGCGGGAGGGGAGCGATCATCGAAACGTAGGGGATGACGATGGCCCGCAATTTCAAGACGCTCGACGACATGGGCGACATCACCGGCAAGCGCGTGCTCGTCCGCGAGGACCTGAACGTGCCGATGGCCGACGGCGCGGTGACGGACGACACCCGGCTGCGCGCGACGCTGCAGACGGTGACCGAGCTCGCCGACCGCGGCGCGATCGTGCTGATCCTCGCCCACTTCGGCCGCCCGAAGACGCCGTCGCCCGAATTCTCGCTCGCGCAGATCGTCAAGCCCTATGAGGCGGTGCTCGGCCGGCCCGTGCGCTATGTCGATTGGGAAGGCGATGCGCAAAGCGTCGCGACGCTCCAGCCCGGCGATATCGCGGCGCTCGAGAACACGCGCTTCTTCGGTGGCGAGGAGAAGAACGATCCCGCGGTGGTCGATCGCTTCGCGGCGCTGGGCGACTTCTACGTCAACGATGCCTTCTCCGCCGCGCACCGCGCGCACGCCTCGACCGAAGGGCTCGCGCACCGGCTGCCGGCCTTCGCCGGGCGGCAGATGGAGGCCGAGCTCGACGCGCTCGACAAGGCGCTGGGCAACCCGGAGCACCCCGTCGCGGCGGTGGTCGGCGGGGCCAAGGTCTCGACCAAGCTCGACGTGCTCAAGCACCTCGTCGCGCGCGTCGACCACCTGATCATCGGCGGCGGCATGGCCAACACCTTCCTCGCCGCGCGCGGCGTGAACGTCGGCAAGTCGCTGTGCGAGCACGACCTGACCGGCACTGCCGAGGAAATCCTCGACGCCGCCGACAAGGTCGGCTGCACGGTCCACCTGCCGTACGACGTGGTCGTGGCGAAGGAGTTCAAGCCCAATCCCGCGACGCGCACGGTCAACGTGCACGAAGTGGCGGAGAACGAGATGATCCTCGACATCGGCCCTGCGGCGACCGAGGCGCTGGCTGACGTGCTCAAGACCTGCCGCACCCTGGTGTGGAACGGCCCCCTCGGCGCGTTCGAGACCCCGCCGTTCGACGTCGCGACGGTGAGCCTCGCCAAGACCGCGGCGGCGCTGACTCGCGAAGGCTCGCTGGTCTCGGTCGCGGGCGGCGGCGACACGGTCGCGGCGCTCAACCAGGCCGGCGTGGCGGACGACTTCAGCTTCGTCTCGACTGCGGGCGGCGCCTTCCTCGAATGGATGGAAGGCAAGGAACTCCCCGGCGTCGCCGCGCTGCAGGCGTGACCCCCTCATCCTCCCCCTGGCGGGGGAGGATTACTTTGGCCCCCCCGGTCAGGACTGGCGCTCCGACGGTTAATGCGCCAGCAACAGCCGCAGACTAGCGTTGCAGCGAAGAGGGAGCGCGGATGGCGGACGAGGTTGCGGGAGAGCGTACGGACCAGCCCCGGCTGCGCTGGCTGTTCGTCGCGGCGATCCTCTCGGGCTCGTTCCTGCTCTTCCTCGTCCAGCCGATGGTCGCGCGGATGGCGCTGCCGCGCGTCGGCGGCGCGCCGGCGGTGTGGAACTCGGCGATGCTGGTGTACCAGGCACTGCTGCTCGGCGGCTATGCCTATGCGCATTGGCTGAGCCGGGTGCCGCCGCGGATGCAGGCGGGGATCCATCTGGGCGTGCTCGCGCTCGCCGCGCTCTGGCTGCCGATCGGGCTGATCGCGACCCAGCTCCCCGGCAGCGCCGAACCTGCGCTGTGGGTGCCCTGGCTTTTCGGCGCGTCGATCGGGCCGCTGTTCTTCGCCATCTCCGCGCAGGCGCCGCTGCTCCAGCGCTGGTTCAGCGTCGCGAGCGGGGGGAAGGATCCCTATGCGCTCTATGCCGCCTCCAACATCGGCAGCTTCGGCGGGCTGATCGCCTATCCGCTGCTCGTCGAGCCCAACATGGCGCTCAGGGCGCAGAGCTGGCTTTGGACCGCGGGCTATGTGCTGGTCTTCGTGCTGATCGCCGCCTGCGCGACGCGGTTGCCGCGCGGGAGCCGGGGCGAGGCGCATGTGCCGCATACCAGCCCCGCGCCGGGCCTCGGGCGCGTGACTCTGTGGGTGGTGCTGGCCTTCGTCCCCTCGGGGCTGATGCTCGCGACCACGACCTTCCTCACCACCGACATCGTCGCGATGCCGATGCTGTGGGTGCTGCCGCTCGGTCTCTATCTGCTGAGCTTCTCGGTGGCGTTCAGGGATGGGCGCGTGCTGCCCGAGCTGATCGGCAAGCTGGCGCCAATTGTGCTGCTGCTTTTCGGCGCGACGCTGATCGCGGGGCACCAGAAATATGCCTATTTCAACGCGCTGATCGGGCTGGCGCTGCTGTTCCTCGTCGCGGTCGCGCTGCACTGGCGCATGTACCAGCTGCGTCCCGCGCCCGACCGGCTGACCGGCTTCTACCTCGCGATGTCGGTCGGCGGCGCGCTCGGCGGCGTCTTCGCCGGACTGATCGCGCCGGTGGTGTTCGACTGGACCTATGAATATCCGCTGCTGATCCTCGCGGCCGGCGCACTCGTGCCGCAGAGCTTCCTGCTCGAGCTGACGCGGAAGCTGTGGGGTGGCCGTGATCGCCACGTCAAGGCGGCGGTGCTGACGCTGCTCGTCTGCGCGATCGTCGCCCTCGGCCTGCTCAACCCCGGCAATCTGCTCGGCTCCGCGCACGAGCAGCTCGCCTTCGTCGCGGTCGCGGCGCTGGGGATCACCGCGGTGGGCGTGCGCCTGCCGTTCGTCGTCGCGCTGGCGGGCGGGCTGTTCCTGTTCGGCGGCTGGCGCGCGATCGAGACCTCGCTGAGCGGTGACCGCACGCGCAGCTATTTCGGCGTCTATACCGTCACCGACCTGGCCGACGAGCGGCGGCTGGCGCACGGCACCACGCTCCACGGCATCCAGCTCAAGGGCGCGCGCGCGACGATGCCGACCACCTATTACGTCCCGGGGTCGGGGGTGGGACAGGCGATGCAGGCGGCACCCGATCTCTACGGCCCGGGCGCGCGCATCGGCGTGGTCGGGCTCGGCACCGGAACGCTCGCCTGCTACGCGACGCCGGGCCAGCAATGGCGCTTCTTCGAGATCGACCCCGCGGTGGTCCAGCTCTCGCGCGACAGCGGCGCCTTCACTTTCCTGCGCCAGTGCGCGCCCTGGGCGCAGATCGTGCTCGGCGACGCGCGGCTCAGGATCGGCGAGATGCCCGATTCGAGCCTCGACTTGCTCGCGCTCGACGCCTTCTCGTCGGATTCGGTGCCGATGCACCTGATGACGACCGAGGCGTTCGACACCTATGGCCGCGTGCTCAGCCCACGCGGGCTGCTGCTCGTCCACATCTCGAACCGCTTCCTCGCGCTGGGTCGCGTGGTCGCCGGCGCGGCGGAGAAGGGCGGCTGGCACGCCGCGCGGATGGAATATGTGCCGAGCGCGCTCGAGGAGCTCGACGAGGCCGCGACCTCGGACTGGATCGCGCTGTCGCGCGACAAGGCGGTGCTCGACCGGCTGACCGCGCGCAACGCCGAATGGCAGCCACTCGCCCCCTGGCCGGGCTTCCGTCCCTGGACCGACGACTATGCCTCGGTCGTGCCGGTGATGCGGCTGTTCCAGCCCTCGATCGTCGGGGACTAGCCGCGGGCGGTCAGGCGCCCGCGAGCGCCGCCGTCAGCGCCCCGATCCGGTCGGTCTGCGCGGTCGACATCTGCTCGGCGCGCTCGGCCGCGGCCGTCAGCGCGGGGTAGGGCGGATCGCCCGCCTTCCCACGATCAAGGACCAGCATGTCGAGCTGCGATAGCGCGTCGAGCGTCGGCGTGCGCAGCGATTCGAGCGTGCTGATCGCCGAATGCGCGGTCAGCCACGCCTCCGATCCCTGCGCCACCCCGCGTGCGACCGCCACCTTGGCCTCGGCATCCTGCGCCGCGGCAATGAAGCGCTGGTTGTTGGCGTCGAGCGAGGCCGTGATCTCCGCGATCCTCGAATCGAGCGCGGCGTCGGGCGTCGCGACCGGCACAGGCCGCTCGGGCTCGGCGAAGCTCTGCGATTCGATCGGCCGCGGCAGCAGCGAAGGGTATCGATTCGGGGTTTCGGTGCAGCCCGCGAGGGCGACGAGCACGAAAATGGCGGGTCTGCGCATGGGCTCGCTCTATTCCTGTGAAAAACCCTGCGCAACGGGCTTGCGTTCCGGAAAAGCTCCGCCTATCAGCGCCGCTCCACAGCGCGCCCGTAGCTCAGCTGGATAGAGCATCAGACTACGAATCTGAGGGTCGGACGTTCGAATCGTTCCGGGCGCGCCAACAAAACCCCCGCCAAGCCAAGTGCTTGACGGGGGTTTTGTCGTTTTGGAGCGCGAGGCGTGGCTATCTGATCTATGTCGCACGTGCGACATAAGCTTGGTGGCACGGCTTCTTGGCGACCGTTGCAAAACTCTGCATTCTCGGCCGGTGTCCACCGCGCCAACCGATCTGACCCTGTCCCTTGAGCAGCTAACGCGCCGTGCCGCGGGCGAGCCAGACGAAGCCGCGACTGCAATGGTGGCGGCTATCGTCGCGTCCTGGAAGAAGCCGCTCAACCAACTGTCGGACGAGGAGATCGGACGCCTGGTCGTTCAACACGATGGCTACCCGTTTGTTCTTGATCTGGTTTGGCCCAAGCTCCAGCGCGATCCCCTCTTCGAAGGGGGCTACTATCCCGGCGACGTTCTCTCGAATCTCATTCGCGCCGAGCCGTGGATTTGGGCTGAGCGGGCGGAATACAGGGCCGGGTTACAATTGCTCTACAAACGTGCATTGGAGCGACCGGCCAACGAAACCGATGCCTTCCGGGAAAGCCTTGGCCTGCAAGACCGGCCGTGTCGTAATAATTGAACAGCGGCTAACCGCCAGTTTGATGGGGTCCCACTCCATCCCCCTCCGCCACCGCAGCCTCATACGCCGCCTGCAGCCTCGCGAAGACCGACTCCGCGGGCGCGGGCGCATCCAGATGGAGGTGTCGCAGCTCTTCCATGAAGTCGGACCACAGCGCCGGCCCGCCGTCTTCGAGAATCTTCGCGCGCACCGACAGCTCTCTCGACGCGGGCGTGTGGCGCAGGCCCCAGCCGCCCATGTGCGCCAGCAGCGGGACCAGCTCGATCGAGGCCTGGGTCAGGCTGTAGATCGCCTTCTGCTTGTGGCTGGGATCGTCGCGGCGCGAGACCAGCCCGGCCTTCTCCAGCCGCTTGAGCCGGTCGGCGAGGATGTTCGACGCGATTCCTTCTTCCGACCGGGTGAGCAGCTCGCGGAAATGGCGGCGGTTGCCGAACATCATGTCGCGGATGACGATCAGGCTCCAGCGATCGCCGAGGGTTTCGAGCGTCAGGTTGATCGGGCAGCCCGAGCGATGGTCGTTCATGCGCACTCCAAAAAACTGATTGCGACATAAAATCAGTCGAGCTAGTTCACAAGTGATTGCACAACGCAACCGGAATCGCGCATGCGGAGGGAGAGGAAGAGGCTATGGCCAAGCTCGTGTTCGGAATGAACCAGTCGCTCGACGGCTATGTCGACCATATGGAGTTCGGGCCGGACGCCGCGCTCTTCCGTCATTTCATCAAGGAGGCGGAGGGGCTGGCCGGCAGCCTCTACGGCCGGCGGATGTACGAGGTCATGCGCTATTGGGATGACGAGCATCCCGAGTGGGACGCGGACAGGCGGGCCTTCGCGACCGCGTGGCGGCGCCAGCCGAAGTGGGTGGTCTCGCGCACGTTGCAGGAGGTCGGCCCCAACGCCACGCTGATCGACGGCGATCTCGAGACCGCGGTCCGCGCGCTCAAGGCCGAGTATGAGGGTGAGATCGAAGTCGCCGGCCCCGAGCTGGCGGCGAGCCTCACCGGGCTCGGCCTGATCGACGAATATCGGATCTACCTGCACCCCGTCGTGCTCGGCCAGGGCAAGCCCTATTTCGCCGCCGCCCGGCCGCCGCTCCACCTGACGGCGCACGAGCGGATCGGCGACGAGGCGATCAAGCTCACCTACGTTCCCGCCTGATCCGGCGCGCGGGAGACGTCCTTGCAATGTAGGATTTGCTTTGCTCTGCTCGCCCTGCCGGCGCGTCCGGCCGCTCTTCGAAATCTCGCAGCGGCAATTTTGTAAAAACCCCCGCGGAGAGTGTAATCTTTGTCATCTTCCGCCGTGTCAACTTCCGCGGCGGATCACCCCCGCCGGCGCTGGTTGAGCACTTCGTACGCCATCACAGCGGTAGCGATCGCGGCGTTGAGGCTGTCGGCCTTGCCGAGCATCGGGATCTTGACCAGCAGGTCGCATTCCGCGGCCATGAAGTCGGGCATGCCCTGCGCCTCGTTGCCGGTGAGCAGGAAGGTGGGCGCCTCATAGCGCGGCGCCTGATAGTCATGCTCGGTATCGAGGCTCAGACCGACGAGCTGGCCGGGACCGCTGCGCAGCCACGCCCTGAATTCGTCCCAGCCCGCCTTGGCCACGGGCACCGTGAACAACGCGCCCATGCTCGCGCGCACCGCCTCGACCGAGAAGGGATCGACGCAATCGTCGACCAGGATCAGGCCGCCGGCGCCCACGGCGTCGCCCGTGCGCAGGATCGTGCCGAGGTTGCCGGGGTCGCGCAGCCGCTCGGCCACCAGCCAGATCGGTGCGGCGCTGCGATCGAGATCGGCGAGCGTGAGCGCGAATTCGGGATAGACCCCCACCACCGCGCCCGGATTGTCCTTGCCCGAGAGCTTGGAGAGGATGTCCGCGTTGGTCTCGATCGCCTCGCCGCCAGCGGCCTCGGTTGCCTGAACCAGTGCCCGGACCAGCGGGTGGCCCGTCATGTCCCTGGCGAAGAACAGATATTCGGGAAGCTTACCCGCCTCGCGTGCCTCGGTGAGGATGCGCAGCCCCTCGGCGAGGAACAGCCCTTCCTCGCGCCGGTGCCGCTTGTCGCGCAGGTTGCGGACGCGCTTGATGAGGGGATTGGAAAAGGCAGTGATCTCGCGAGGCATCAATTCCCCTCCCGCTTGCGGGAGGGGCCAGGCGAGGGGGTGTTCCGGGAGAAATTTGCGTCGTTCACGGAGGACCAATGCCCTCCCCCGGCCCCTCCCGCAAGCGGGAGGGGAGCGCGCGCGGAAAGGGCAGTTGGATCACTCCTCGCCGAAGCGCGCCTCGACCAGCTCGGCCAGCGCCTGCACCGCGGCCTCCGCGCCGTCGCCCTCGGCGCTGATCGTGATGCAGTCGCCCTTGGCGGCGCCGAGCATCATCAGGTCGAGGATCGAGGTGCCCGAGGCGCTGTTGCCGTCCTTCTCGACGGTGAGCTCGACGGACTGGCTGGTGGCGAGGGTCACGAAGGCCATCGAGGCGCGAGCATGGAGGCCGCGGCGGTTCTCGATCGTGACGGTACGAGTCGCCCGGCTCACGCGGCGGCTTCTCCCAGCACTTCGGAGGCGACGGTGATGTACTTGCGTCCGGCGTCGCGCGCGGCCGCGACGGCCTCGGTGACCTTCATCGTCTTGCGCGCGCTGCCCAGGCGGATGAGCATCGGCAGGTTGATGCCCGCGATCACTTCGATCCGGCCGGCTTCCATCAGC